>JAABUA010000055.1 GCA_011389515.1 Desulfobacteraceae bacterium | reverse complement strand
CGTAAGCTAATAAACATGACCTGAAATGTCAATATTAAAATAAAGCATATGACCATATCAATACTCTTTTGGCGTTTTGTTCAGCTGTTCCAGGGTAAACACCGGGCCATCCTTGCAAACGAGCTCTTTTCCAATATTGCAGTGGCCGCATATCCCGATTCCGCATTTCATGCGATTTTCCAGGGACATGATGATCTGGTCATATCCGTAGCCGAGTTTGTCTAAAACCGGTTGGGTGAATTTAATCATAATGGGCGGGCCGCAGATGATGGCATAGGTATCCGCGCTACCCGGAGGGGCTTCCTGCTCCGTTACGGCCGGGACAAACCCTTTATGATATTTCCATCCCGGATCATCGGTGCCGTCGACCGTTATGTGCATGTTGATATCGTCGCGCTCGGCCCATGCCATGAGCTCATCTTTGTAAAGCAGCATGCCCGGTGAGCGTGCGCCGTAAATAACGTGTATGTCTTTGAATTTTGAACGATTGTCCGGGTGAAGCATATGCACGATGGAAGAGCGGAGCGTTGTGAACGCAAATCCGCCGCCGATGATGACCACGTTCTTTCCTTCCAGTACGTCCCAGGGGTAGGAATTGCCCATGGGGCCACGGACGCCCATGATATCGCCTTCTTTCATGGCATGAAGATAGGATGTCACCTTGCCGGTCTTGAAAACGGTGAACTTGATAAATCCTTTTTCAGTAGGCGAGGAAGCAATACCGATGGGGATTTCACCCAATCCGGCAATGGAAAGCTCGGCAAACTGCCCGGCACGATAGGCGAATTTTTCTTCATCACCGGGATTCAAAAAAACGAACTTGAACGTTTTTAAACTTTTATCTTCGGTTTCGACCGTTATGTCATCGATTCGAACCGGGTATGGTAAATACGGATTTTGCACAATAACCCCCTTTATCCTATCACGACGTGACTGCGCAGCTACAAGTTTCGGGATCATAGCTGTTCATCTTGTTGCAAATCCTGCGGATGTCAATGTTAACCGGGCACAGGCGGACGCATCGGCCGCAGCCGGTGCACTGGATTCCCTGTTCATATTTGTCCACGTAATATTTCAGCTTGTGCATGAAACGTTGGCGCACCCTTCCAATTTTTTTGTCCCGCGGGTTGTGGCCGGAAGCGTGCATCGTAAAAAGCGGGTACATGCAGCTGTCCCAGTTTCTCATGCGGACGCCGGACTTGCCGTAGGTTTCATCCTGCACATCAAAGCACCAGCAGGTTGGACACGCATGGGTGCAGGTGCCGCAATTGATGCATGCAAATGCCTCGGAATCCCATATTGCTTCTTCTGCTTCATACAGATCGGTTAATGACTGGTTGGCCAGGTTATCGGTGGAAACCGTTGTTGTCATTTTTGATTCCGCGGTTGCCTTCATTTTTTCAATCGTATCATCCGCATTTTCAGCGGGGCGTTTCCATCCGGCAAGCTCCGCCAGTTTTTCCCCTTTTTCCGTTGACAGACGTGCCAGGAAATGATTCCCGTCGTCCACCAGCAGGATATCCAGGTTTCTGTCTGAAAAAGGCCCTGAAACAGCGCTTGTGCAGAAGCAGGTCGGGCACGGATTGTTGCAGGCGAACCCGACAAGGGTTGTGGCTTCAAAATTTTTCAGCCAGTAGGGATCTTTGTATTCCGGTGTATCGAAATTTCGCCGGACAACCTCATACGCATCCGCATCGCAAGGACGTATGCCGATGACCGCTCTTGGCTGCGGGTCTTTTGCGGGCTCTTTTAAAATTGCGTACTGCGGGTCGTTTTTATCCAGCGAAAAAGTAAACATCACCTCTGACTGGGGATAAAGAATCGACCTGGCCGAAAGCCTGGTGTTTGAATAGTCAAGATCCGGTTTTTGTCCGGGAGTGAGCGCTTTAAAAAGGTGATAGTCTTTTTCTTTCACAGGTCCGATCAGCCGGTAGGCGCTTTCCAGTTTTTTCAGGCCGGCATCCAGTTCGGATTTATCTATCTGTATGACTTTCATGGTATATGCCCTTGTCACTGAATTGTAATCGTGTGCATATCAAACGTAACTACTTGATAAACTGTTCCGGGTCATCTGGTTTATACGTGTCGAGCGGCGGCCGCTGCTCGGTCGTCAAACCTGCTTCCCACCCGAAATTTTCAAGACAGTCCTTCTCCAGTTTCTTTGTCATGGCCCTTACATTGATCCCCATGGGGCAGCTTCGGACACAGGCGCCGCAGTCGGTGCAGCGGCCGGCGCAATGATACGCCCTGAGGAAATGAAAAATCCGGATATCCGTGGGATCAATGCTTTTTCCTACCCACTGGGGTTTTGATTCGTCCACAAAGCAGGTCGGACAGTAGCAGAGGGGGCAGGCGTTTCTGCATGCATAGCAGCGGATGCAGTCTGAAAGCAGGTCGTCAAAATAGGCCCATTTTTCATCCGGGGTCATTTCCTCCACTTTCCGAACCGCAGCAAAACGATCCACGTCATTTTCACTTTGCTCGGGAACCTTGTCCGCGATGAGCTCATCGTAGATGACGGGGTTCCTGTGCATGCAAAGGGAACAGTTTTCCTGGAGTACAGCCGCACGGTCATAGGTTTCGGAAAAGCCGTTTCCGGAAATGGTTACCGTTTTTCCGGCTTCGTCTTCCATAATGGATTCGATTTCGCCTGCGACACTGGCCGTAAGTTTGTGCCGGTCCAGCATCCCGGTGCATGGCACGCCGATGATATACAGCTGATCCCGATTGATCTTGTTTTCAACAATATGCACAGCTAAGTTTCTTGCGTCGCAACCTTTTGCAACAATTCCGATTTTTTCCTTGCGGTCGGTCACGTAATTGGCAAGGTTGATGCCGCAGTTGCCGTCCCATACAAAACGGTCCACATCGCCCTGATTTTTAGCAAACATCGGCTGATGCATCATCGGGACACTGCCTCTGGTAAATCCGATAACCATGTCGACCTTGCCTTCCTTCAGCAGGCGTTTCGATATTTCCCTGATCTTATCCGTATACGATGTCATCTTATGCAACCTTCGGTTTTGTTTTCATGTATTTCTTTTCTTTCGACTTCAGGGCTACAGCTTCTTCGGTGACCTTTTTGGCCACTTCGACGAATTTCGTGGATTCAGCAGAGGAAATCCATGAAAAATGCAGTCTGCCCGGGTCGATGCCCATGTGTTCGAGCAGGTTTTTCATAAGGGTGAATTTTCTGCGTGCATAATAATTACCTTCCAGGTAATGGCATTCACCGGGATGTCAGCCGGAGACCCATACGGCATCCGCCCCCTGGCGCAGGGCGGCCAGTACGAACTTGACGCTCATCCGCCCGGTGCAGGGAATCCGGATAACCCGGATATTCGAGGGATATTCCATGCGGCTTACACCGGCGAGATCGGCGGCCCCGTAACTGCACCAGTTGCAAAGAAAACTTATGATTTTTGGTTCTTTTGTAGACATTTATAGCGCTCCTTGTCCGCTGTCCAATTCATGTGGCACTTATACTGTAACCCGTTATAACCGGAAAAAAACACTTTCGGTATCTGCCGCGCATTTCCCGGCTGGCCGTATTTCGAACTATACCGCTTCATCCATTTCAAATATCTGGGTAAGGATCTGGTCCGTATCAAAACCTTTGAGGTGAATGGCACCGGAGCGGCATGATGCGACGCAGAGCCCGCATCCCTTGCAAAGCGCCGGGTTGATCTCCGCTTTTCCGGCAAACCTGCCTTCCTCGGTAAATTTCGGTGCGGAATAAGGGCAGATGCTCATGCATACGCCGCAGGCGGCGCATAATACCGGATCCACCTGGGCAACGGTGCCGCTGGAGAAAATGGTTTTTCTCGCCAGCAGGGTCACCGCCCTTGCCACAGCAGCTTTTGCCTGGGCAATGGACTCGTCGATGGGTTTTGGATAATGGGCCAGTCCGCAAAGATACACACCGTCCGTCGAAAATTCAGAGGGCCCGAGCTTGGCGTGTTTCTCTATGAAAAAACCGTCCGTATTGGTGGCGACCTTGAAAAAATTGGACAGTTTTTCATCTTTATTGGGAATGATCGCCGTTGCCAGTGAAACCATGTCCACTTCCAGTTCCAGCGGCATATTCAGGATATGGTCGAGCACATTCACCGTAAGCTTGCCGCTGTCCGTATTTACAACAGGCTTGTTGTCAATGCTGTAGCGGATGAAAATAACACCCAACTGCCTGGCTTTCTTGTAGAGCAGTTCTTTTTCACCGTATGCCCGGATATCCCTGTAAAGGATGTATACATTCATGTCCGGATTTTTTTCCTTGAGCTGAATCGAATTCTCAATGGAATGCGTGCAGCAGATCCGGGAACAGTACATCCGTTCCGGCTCCCTTGACCCGACGCACTGAATGAAGGCCGCGCCGTTCAATGTTTTGAGGGAGGGGTCATCATCCATGAGTTTTTTATCGAGATCCAGGCTGGTGATGATTCGGTCATCGGTTCCGTATCCGTATTCCGTAGGATGATAAGGGGTTGCACCCGTTGCGAGAACGGCGACGCCGTGTTCCAGCTTTGTTTCGTTCCCGTTGGAAGAAAAGGTGGATTCAAAGTTGCCGACAAACCCGTCCACATTCGACAGCTGCGTATCGAGGTGTACATGGATGCGGTCATCGGATTCCACGGACGCGATCATCTCCGCCAGCTTTTCCTGGATATATTCCCCTTTCGCCGTCATGTACAGGTTGACGGCCTGTCCGCCTAAGCGGGAACCCTTTTCCACGAGGTGCGTTTCATAGCCCTGTTCCGCAAAACTTTTGGCAGCGGCCATACCGGATATACCTCCGCCGACGACCATTGCGGTCTGATTGACCGGCAATTCCACTTCCGCAAGCGGTTCCTGCATGGCAACCTTGGAAACCGCCATGCGGACAAGATCCTTGGCTTTTTCGGTGGCCATTTCAGGATTGTTTTTATGAACCCAGGAATTCTGGTTTCGAATGTTTGTCATTTCGAAAAGGTATTTGTTTAATCCTGCCGCCGTGAGCGTATCCTGGAAAAGCGGTTCGTGGGTTTTCGGTGTGCAGGCCGCCATGACGATCCGGTTCAGCCCCTTTTCCTTTATCAGCTCAACCATGTTGTCCTGCGCATCCTGGGAGCAGGCGAAGAGCTTGTCCGTGGCCAGCTCCACATAGGGAAGGGTGGAGGCGTATTCCACGACCTTGGGAACATCAACAACTCCTGCGATATTGGTTCCGCACTGGCATATGATCACTCCGATTTTGGGCCGGTCACCCAAAACGCTGACTTCCGGGACGATTTTCTTTTCCTTTGTGCAGGTATTTCTCACATCCGCCAGCAGTTCGGCTGCGGCAGCGGATGCGGCACTGGAATCGACCACGGCCTGGGGTATATCCTTGGGCCCTTGAAAAGCGCCGGAAACGAAAATACCCGGGCGGGAAGTGGCAACGGGTGAAAACGTCTGCGTATCCGCAAAATTGCCCGGTGTAAGGTCGATGTCAAGCTTTTTGGACAAGTCAACCAGGGCCTTTGGCGTCTGCATGCCAACGGAGAGAACGACCATATCGAAAATTTCCGTTTTGAGATCGCCGTCCTCGGTGACAAAGCGCAGTTCAAGGTCATCCGACCCGGTCACAGGGGTGATGGTATGTACGCGGCTTCGTATGAAACGCACGCCGCTCTTTGTTTTTGCGCTGTCGTAGAACCGTTCGAACTCCTTGCCGTGGGTCCGCATGTCCATGAAGAAGATCGCGCAATCAAGCTCGTCGCCGACATGTTCCTTGGCAATCACGGCCTCTTTGATGGCATACATGCAGCAGACCGAGGAACAATAGGCATTGTCACACCGGTTCATATCCCTGGACCCCACGCATTGAAACCATGCGATTTTTTTGGGATCCTTGTGGTCCGATGGGCGGGAAACATGCCCCTGGGTCGGCCCGGATGCCGAGAGTATCCGTTCGAACTCCAGCGAGGTGATGACATTTGGATGTTTTGCATATTGGTAATTTTCAAAAGCCTCCGGTGAAAATGTTTCAAACCCCGGGGCAAGAATGACGGATCCCACATTGATGGTTTTGTTTTCCGGTTTCTGGTCAAAGTTAACGGCATCCACAGGGCATTTTTTCTTACAGGCGCCGCACTTGCCTTTTTGCAGGTATATACAGGTTTCCGGATCAATGACGTATTTCAGGGGAACCGCCTGGGGATATTCGACATAAGCGGATTTACGTTTGGAAAGCCCCGCATTGTATGTGTCGATAATCTTTTTCGGACATTTTTCAGCACATACCCCGCAGGCGATACATTTGTCCTCATCAATGTATCTCGGGTGCTTCAGGACGTCGACCGAAAAATTTCCCGCCTCGCCTTTAATGTCCTGCACTTCCGCCAGTGTGATAATCTCTATGTTCAAATGCCGGCCGACCTCGACCAGTTTTGGAGAGATAATTCACATGGCGCAATCGTTGGTGGGAAAAGTCTTGTCCAGCTGTGCCATAACACCGCCGATGGACGGTCCTTTTTCCACGAGGTAGACATAGTATCCTGCGTCCGCCAGGTCAAGGGCCGACTGCATTCCGGCGATACCACCGCCGACAACCATCACTGAACCAATCTTATTCTTTGTCATGCTTTGCACTCCTGTCAATGATATTGCATGGTCATATGCTTATAATCTGCGCAAGAATATTAATTTTTAGTCAAATGTTCTTGATATCCATTTAATAATGTGATGTCAATATAATTTTAAGCGCTGCGCGGCGTTGTGCCGTTTTATAATATGATTCTGAGGAGTGTCTGCCGGTGAAGTGACAGGTGGAATACGGGAAATAAAGTAATGATACAAGGCAATAACCATAAACCGAAAATCATCATGATCTGCGGCCCTACGGCTATCGGCAAAACATCCGTGGCCATAGAAACAGCCGAGGCGGTGGGTGGTGAAATTGTGGGCGCCGACTCCATGCAGATATACCGGTATATGGATATCGGTACCGCAAAGCCGACGCCCGAAGAGAAACGCCGTGTCGCCCATCACATGATCGATATCGTCAATCCCGACGAAGCGTATGATGCCGCCCGTTTCAGCCTGGAAGCCAGGGCGTCGGTCAATCAGCTGCTGGCACTCGGGCATGTCCCGCTGGTTGCAGGGGGGACCGGTTTTTATGTAAAAGCCCTTCTTTACGGGCTTTGCGAGGCAGCGCCGGAAAACGGGTCCATTCGCATCCGCTTGAGAGAAGAAGCCGACCGGTGCGGTGGGCAGCATTTGCACCAGCGGCTTAAAGCATGCGACCCGGAGGCGGCGGCAGCAATTCATCCCAACGATATTTACCGGATTGTCCGTGCCCTGGAGGTGTATGAGGCAAGCGGAATGTCCATGACCGAGTTCAGACGGAGGCACGGCTTTTCCGATGTGCCGTACAACGTTTTAAAAATCGGCCTTTTTATGGATCGGCAGGCGCTTTATGAGCGCATTGAACAGCGTGTCGACCGCATGATCGCTAAGGGCCTTCATGACGAGGTAAAACAGCTACTGGCGGCAGGATACCATGAAGACCTTCGGTCGATGCAGTCGCTTGGCTACCGGCACATGACGGCATATATTCAGGGGAAGACCGATTATATATCTGCTGTTGCCGACCTCAAGAAGGATACCCGGAATTATGCCAAGCGTCAGCTGACATGGTTTCGGAAGGATTTCCAGACAAAATGGTTCGAACCGGACCAGACCGCCCGGATTATTTCGTGCGTACGGGCTTTTCTGGACGAATAACTCCCGCAGCGTTTTTTGCAACCGGCCGATTAGGCCGCTTAATACGGATCGATTACGCCGATTTTTACTGCGTAATGTACAAGGGAGGCCACATTCTTAAGCTCCATTTTTTCCATTATATTCATTCGATGCTTGGCAACCGTTTTGGGGCTGATTTTCAGCTCTTCTGCAATTTCGTCCGTTGTTGCGCCTTCCGCGATCAACCGGAAAACCTGTCTTTCCCGTTTTGAAATCTTCCCATACCCGGTCGTTTCCGATTCAATGCCCCGCTTTTTGACAAAGGTGTCAATAATGTCCGCGCTGATTTCAGGGCTGAGGTAGTAGCCTTTCTGGTACGCAGCGCGGATGGCGGCCAAAACTTCGGCAATGGCGCTGGTTTTTAAAACGTACCCGAGGGCGCCCACCTGCAGTGCGTCGCGGACATGCGCTTTTTTCTGAGGGGTTGTAAGTACAACAATTTCTGTTCTACTGTTTGCCTCCTTGACCATCCGGATTAGATCAACGCCGGCCACACCGGGAAGGGCAGGCTCCAGAAGCACAATATCCGGGTTCGTTTTTTTCACGGCTTCCACGGTTTCGATTCCGTCGGATGTTTCTGCAACCACGTCAATATCTTTTTCTCTGGTCAATAAGCATTGTATTCCCTGTCTTACAACGAGCTGGTTGTCTGCAAGCTGTACTTTGATTTTCATACCGGATCTCCTTTGTTCACAAAACACGTATCTAACCGGTGCTGAAAGGCTGTTTCTTTTCAGTCAGGCCTGATTCAGGATGAAACATATTACCCATTTTTCTGAAATTTATCTTCTTGTTTTGCTGCTTATTTTTATAATAAAATTTTAAAAATTTCCAATAAAATCTACACAAAAATAGGAATAGAATAAAAAAATAGTTGTTTTTAAGCAGGTGATAGTTGAAAATGTCGCTTATATCATGCTACAAGCCATCTCAAAAAAAAGATTTTGGTTCAAGATCAAGACGGAGGTGAAAATGAAACCGGAGGCATACTGCAGTATTCCGAGGATTTCAATTTCACCGCCAACGAAGATATTGGGGCAAAAGATTTTTTTGTGATAGCTTGTAATCAGGTTTGCGAATTTGCAGAATATAAAGAAAGGGTTGTCATTGCGTTGGTAACGTAAACAAAAAACAGCCGGGAGAACGCGATATGAGTGACGACAAGCCGTATATTGGCGCAATTGACCAGGGAACCACCAGTACGCGCTTTTTCATATTTGACAAAAAGGCGGACATGGTTGCCATGCATCAGTTGGAACACAGGCAGTTTTATCCGCAGCCGGGATGGGTGGAACATGATCCAATTGAAATTCGTGACAGGATGTATGAGGTCATTACACACACCCTGCAGAAATCAGCCATCAATCCCCGGGAGCTTGCGGCAATCGGGGTGACAAACCAGCGTGAGACAACGGTGGTCTGGAACCGGAAAACCGGCAGGCCCTATTATAATGCCATTGTATGGCAGGACACCCGCACCGGGGATATCTGCCGGGATCTTTCCGAAAACGGTGACATGTGGTGCTTCAGAGACAGGGTCGGACTGCCCCTTTCAACCTATTTTTCAGGACCGAAAATAAAGTGGATAATGGATCATGTGGACGGCGTCAAAGCCGACGTGGCCTCGGGTGATGCTGTTTTCGGAAACATGGATTCCTGGCTGATATGGTGGCTTACCGGTGGACCGGAAAAGGGCGTTTTTGCCACGGACGTCACGAACGCGGGGCGCACCATGCTGATGAATATCAATGGTCTGCAATGGGACGACATCATGCTTCGTAAGATGAATATCCCTGCGTCCATGCTCCCGGAGATCCGATCATCAAGTGAAATCTACGGCTACACGGACAAAAACGGGGTTTTTGGCGCGGAAGTGCCTGTCGCCGGAGACCTTGGCGACCAGCAGGCCGCCTTGTTCGGGCAGACTTGTTTTGATGTGGGAGATGCAAAAAATACTTACGGAACAGGCTGTTTTCTTCTCCTTAACACCGGCGAAAAACCCGTACAGTCCAATTTCGGGCTTCTGACCACGCCGGCCTACCGTATCGGCGATCAACCTGCGGTGTATGCCCTTGAGGGGTCCATTGCCATTGCCGGTTCCCTGGTGCAATGGATACGGGACAACCTGGGAATCATAAAAACATCCGAAGAAATAGAAGAAAGAGCAAGGGAGGTGGAGGATAACGGCGGGGTATATTTTGTGCCGGCGTTTTCAGGCCTTTTTGCGCCTCACTGGAGAGGCGATGCCAGCGGGATTATTACCGGCCTCACGCATTATGCATCCAGGGGGCACCTGGCGCGCGCGGTGCTGGAATCAACCGCATTTCAGGCAAGGGAGATTTTCGAGGCCATGGAAAAAGATGCCCGGGTGCGTTTAAACGATTTGAAAGTGGACGGCGGAATGACCCGAAACGAACTCTTGATGCAATTTCAGGCCGATATTCTGGATGTTCCGGTCATACGCCCCAAAAACATGGAAACCACCGTGCTTGGTGCGGCATATGCCGCAGGGCTGGCTACGGGGTTCTGGAAGGATTTCTCTGAATTGAGACGGCACTGGGGCAAAGACCGCACCTGGACGCCGGCAATGTCCTCCGGCAAAAGGGATGCGCTTTACAAGGGGTGGAAGAAGGCGATCGTGAAAAGCTGCAGCTAGGTTCTATTGTTTTTCAAACTTGAAGATGATTTCGCCCGGTGCATTCATCTGAAGTTGTTTCCGAATGACATGTTCAATGTATACGGGATCGTTTTTGAGGCGGTGTACGGTGTGGTAGAGCGCGTTGTTTTCTTCTTCGATGGATGCATTCTCCGCCTTGACCTGTTCGAGTTCCGCCTGCATGCGCTGCAGGTGAAGGAAGCCTTTGTCGCCGAAAACAATGCTGCCTGTATAGACAACCAGGAGTACCAAAAGCGCGTAGAACAAGGCGGTGATGTTTCTTTGCTTGTCTGTGGGTGCATTGCTCATGGTTTTTTCACCATATTTACAACTGCTTTCAACTCGTTTTTTTGCAGTACCAGTGAAGCGCCCATATATAATATTGCTCCTCCGATAATGGTGCAAACGACATAGAATATCAAGGATAAAGTAGACCCTTGGTAGTCTGGTGGAAAATTATGTAAAGACCAGAGCAGAACAATTGCCATTAACAAAGAACTTACCACGGACCGGGCAGCGGATACAACAATGTTTTTCCATTCAAGGCCGTTGATTCGTCGCTTCAGGACTCTGGTAAGCAGACAGAAATTGATTATTGAGGCAAGGGATGTGGCCAGTGCAAGACCGCCGTGCTTCATCGGGCCCATGAGGGCGATACCCAGAACAATGTTTGCGATTATGGAGATCGTGGCCATTTTAACCGGCGTTTTCGTGTCCTGCAGGGCATAAAATGTGGACACTACGATTCTGACGGCGGAAAATGCACAAAGGCCGATGGCGTAGTATAAAAGTGCGTATGCCGTCATATGAATGCTTGTTGCGTCAAATTCCCCTCTGCCGAAAAGCAGTGCGACAATCGGTTCTTTCAGTACAATAAGGCCTATGGTTGATGGAATGGTAATAAAAAACACAAACCGCATGGCAAAAGAAAAGGTGTTCTCAAGGGCTTCAAAATCCTTTGCCGCCGCCTGCCGGGACAGGCTCGGCAATACGGCGACGGAAGTGGATATGGCAAAAATTCCCAGCGGAAACTGGACAAGCCTGTCGGCATAATAAAGATAGGATACGCTTCCTTCCGGAAGCAGAGAGGCCAGCATTGTCCCTACCAGTATGTTGACCTGGTATACAGCGGCGCCGAATACGGCCGGGCCCATGAGCAGTATGATTTTCCTGACGCCTGGATGAAAAAGCGGTGCAGGCTGCCAGAAACGAAATCCTTTTTTGACCAAAAACGGATACTGCAGCAGAAGCTGAAGCAAGCCTCCAATGAGAACGCCGGCCGCCAGGCCGTTTACCGGCGTTTTCATCATCGGCGCAATCACCAGTGCGCCGATGATAATTCCGATATTGAGCAGAACAGGGGCAAATGCCGGGGCGGCAAAATGCCCCATGGTGTTGAGAATTCCCATGCAAAGGGCCACCAGGCAGATAAAAAAAACATAGGGAAACATGATGCGGGTCAGTACGACGGTTATGTCATAGGCCTCGCCGGTGAATCCCGGCGCGATGATATACACCAGGATGGGTGCTCCCGCGATCCCGGCAATGGTAACGACCGTGAGAACCGCCGAAAGGGTCCGGATAGCGGAGCGTGCCATTTTGAAGGCCTCGTTTTTGCCATCTTTCTCCAGGTATTCGGCAAATACGGGGACAAACGCCATGGTCAGGGTGCCTTCCGCCAACAGGCGGCGCAACAGATTGGGTATTCTGAAGGCGACAAAAAACGCGTCCGACAGCTTTCCGGCGCCGAAGAACCATGCCAGAATCATGTCCCGCATAAACCCTAAAATCCGGCTGGCAAGGGTCCCGATTCCGATAACACCGGCTGCCCGTGTGACTTGTCTGTTTTCATTCATTCCGATACATATCCGTTGCCGTCCGTTTTCCCACCATCAGTGCCGCTCATATTCTTTTTGACACGCACTTTCATCTTGACAATGCAAAAACAATCGGTTATCTAAAGCATTTATATTTTTACAATCAAGACAGTTGCGTAAAAATCAGTCGTAATAAATAACTCAATGATATTTAGCAAGGAGTGTTACCATTGGCAAATCATAAGTCCGCGATCAAGCGTATTGCCCAGAGTGAAAAAAAACGGCTCCGCAACCGGATCGTTAAAACCCGTGTCAAGAATGCCGTTAAAAAGGTTAATGCTGCCGTTAATACCGGGGAAGAAACAACACTGCAGCTTACAGCAGCGCAGTCTCTGATTGATAAAGCGGCAAAGAAAGGCGTTATCCATAAAAGAACCGCTGCAAGAAAGATTTCCCGTCTTGCTGCAAGCATCAACCGAATGGCAAAATAAACCAAAAGACGTCAGAACCTGTCTGTCATTCGATAGAAAATCCGCTGGGCCAGTCTTGTTGAAAGATCGGCCAAAGCGGATTTTTTGTTTTGTTCCGTCCTGATTTTTTCATCGGAGACGGCATAATCACCGGAAGCATCAATCCCCCGGGCGGACCACAATACTTTTCCGCCGGGCGTGGTAAGCGCTGCATCGACTACTATGGTGATCTCCCTTTCCGTTGTTGTATAAGCGGATCTGTGGGATATCGATCTTGTCCGCGCTGCGCGTATCACGCCGGTAAGCACGGCTTCGGCATCTTCTTTTCCGGTGACCTCCACAATCGGGCTCCGGGTGAACTCGTTTATGACATCATTTGTAATGATGCTTTCAATGCCGGTTTCACCCGAACGGTTGTCAAACATTTCGATTGCAATCCGCCGGATATCCGCAGGCATTTCCCCGCTCCCGGAGAATCGGTACCCGCAGGAATTCGAAACAACCGTGAAAAGCGCCAAAAAAGCCGCGACCGCGGCGAACCGCAATATGTTGCGACAATTGGAATTATCGGATATCAGAAAAAATCGATTCATTGGCTCTTCCCGCCCCGGAGTCCAAGCGAAGCGCATTTGTGGCCGGCTGTTGCCATTCGACCCCGATTTCGATACCGTCCCCGTAAAAACAGGCAGGGAAAGGGGTATCACAAAACAATATTTACAAGTTTGTTTTTCACCACGATGACCTTTTTTATCTCTTTGTCCTCGATAAACCGGACGACGTTGGGGTCGTCAAGGGCGCGCGCCTTGATCGCTGCGTCATCCGCATTGGCGTCGATTTCAAAGCGACCCCGCAGTTTCCCGTTTACCTGAACAACGATCACTCGTGTATCGGAAGAAAGGGCGTCATCCCGGTATGGGGGCCATTGCCGGCGGCAAAGCGTTCCGGATTCATTCCCCATGGCTTCCCAGATCTGTTCGGTAATATGAGGCACGATGGGTGAAAGCAGAACCGCAATAGAATCGAGTGCGAATCGCATGACGCCGTCAATAGACGGGTCTTCCTGTTCCGGCTCGATCACGTTCAGCTGGTTGGAGAGTTCCATGACGGCACTGATGGCCGTATTGAAATGAAAGCGCTGCTCTATATCATCGGTAACCTTTTTGATGGTCTGGTGCGTCTTGATATAGAGCTCGCGGGCATGATCCGGCAAAGAGGACGGCTCTCCGGTATATGGTTTTGTTTTCCCAAGACGGTCGATCCACCTGTAATAGAGCCGCCATATCCTGTTCAGAAACCGGAAGGAGCCTTCCACACCCTGTTCGCTCCATTCCAGGTCCCGTTCGGGAGGCGCCGCAAAAAGGCAGAAGAGCCGGACCGTATCCGCACCGTAATTTTCCACGAGGGCGTTCGGATCGATAACGTTCTTTTTTGATTTTGACATCTTTTCGACCCGACCGACTTCCGCCGGACTGCCGCATTTCGCGCAGTGCGGTATTTCCCCGCGGTATTGGGTTTCTTCCGGATACAGATACCCGTGCGTCTCGCAGCGAACCGTTTCCTTGCATACCATTCCCTGAGTAAGCAGTCGTGTAAACGGTTCCTTGAAATCCACGAGCCCCATATCGTGAAGAACCCTTGTGAAATAGCGCGAATAAAGCAGATGCATTACCGCATGCTCCACGCCGCCGATATACTGGTCAACGGGCATCCAGTATTTCACGGCGCCCGGCTCGAATATGGCCGTGTCACAATCCGGGCTGCAGTAGCGTTCGAAATACCATGAGGATTCCACGAACGTGTCCATGGTATCGGTTTCCCTCCGTCCGGGCGCCCCGCATGCAGGACATGGGACATTGACAAAGGAATCAAGCACACCCAGCGGGGATTTGCCGCCTTCCATGAGGTCGGCCTCTTCCGGCAGAACGACCGGCAGATCTTTTTCGGAAACAGGCACTGTTCCGCATTTGTCGCAGTGAATGATGGGAATCGGGGCTCCCCAGTAGCGCTGCCGCGATATGCCCCAGTCTCTGATTCTGTAATTGACCGACCGGGTGCCGATGCCGTGTTTTTCAAAATAGTCGATGACGGCTGATTTTCCGGCTGTGTTTGCCATCCCGCTGAAATCCTCGGAATTGACCATAACGCCGTCGCCCGTGTATGCCTCTGATCGGGCGATGTCTTTCTCATCTGCACCTTCCGGCTGTATCACCACGATGATGTCGAGCCCGTATTTTTTTGCAAATTCGAAATCCCGCTGGTCATGTGCGGGCACGGACATGACCGCGCCGGTGCCATATTCCATGAGGGCGAAATTTGCGATGTAGATGGGCATCTTCCGGTCATTGACCGGGTTTTTGCACCATGCGCCGATGAAAACGCCCTCTTTTTCCTGGTTGTCCTGGACACGGTCCACATTGCTTTCTTTCGACATCCGTTCCACAAATTGATCAACCGCTTCCTGTTGGGCCTTTCCTGCCGAGAGTTTTTTTACCAGCGGGTGTTCCGGGGCAAGGCACATGAATGTCGCGCCGTAAATCGTATCGGGGCGTGTCGTAAATACCCGAATCACCTCGTCCGTGCCGGCCACGGGAAACTCAATTTCAGCCCCCGTGCTTTTGCCGATCCAGTTTTTTTGCATGGTGGTGACTCTTTCCGGCCATCCTTCAAGCCGGTCGCAGTATTCAAGCAGATCCTCGGCATAGTCCGTAATCCTGAAAAACCATTGCCACAGCTTTTTCTGCCTCACCGCATCGCCGCATCGCCAGCAGTCGCCCGCTTCCACCTGTTCGTTGGCAAGTACGGTCTGGCAACGGTCACACCAGTTGACATAGGATTCCTTCCGGTAAACCATGTCCTTTTCATACATTTTGATAAAAAGCCACTGCTCCCACCGGTAATAATCCGGTGTGCAGGTCGTGATTTCCCTGTCCCAGTCATAGCTGAATCCCAGCAGCTTGAGTTCCCGGCGCATGACCGCGATGTTCTCGTACGTCCATCTTGCCGGATGCGTGTTGTTGGCGATGGCGGCGTTTTCAGCAGGCATGCCGAATGCATCCCACCCCATGGGATGAAGAACGTTGTAACCACACATGCGCTTGTACCTGGCGACCACATCACCGATGGTATAATTCCGCACGTGGCCGATATGAATCCGGCCGGACGGGTAGGGGAACATTTCAAGGAGGTAATATTTTTCCCTGGCAGGATCGGCCTGTACCGCATACGCTTTTGTTTCTTCCCACGTGGATTGCCACCGGGTTTCTATTTTTCTGGGATGATATTTCTGATCCATGATCAACAGCCGTTTCTTTATCGTTACTCCATGTTGATGGTTTTGCAAAAAGCCGTTTGCCGCCCTTTCAACCGGTTTTGCAGGCGCCGTTATCCGGGGGAAAGGCTTTTTCCAACTCTGCCGCCTGAACTTCTCATGCCACAGTCCGGGATAAATATCAAGACAGCCGGTAAACCCTTAATGCCAGAAATGATTTGACTTGTCACCTGCAATTTTATAATACTATGAATCTGAAACATATCGTAAATTCCTTACCTTATAAACCCTATTCCCGTAGATGATACCAGTAAGGGCAAGAAAACATGGCAAGCAAGATTTTAATAAATGCGGTGGATCCGGAAGAATCACGGATTGCCAAGGTTACAGACAACCGGCTTGAAGAATTCAACATCGAAACCACGGCCCGGGAAATCACCCAGGGCAATATTTACAAGGGAATCGTGTCACGGGTGGAGCCGAGTCTTCAGGCGGTTTTCGTGGATTACGGGGCGGAGAGAAACGGTTTTCTGCAGAAGCAGGAGATCCACCCGGATTATTTTCTTGATGATCCCTCCGGTGGGCAGTCCCTGAAGAATATCATTCGCCGGGGACAGGAACTGCTCGTTCAGGTGTCGAACGATCCCATCATGGAAAAAGGATCCATGCTGACCACGTACATATCGCTTCCCGGCCGGTATACGGTGCTCATGCCGGGCGGCAAAACGAGGGGCGTTTCCCGGAAGGTCTCAGACGAGGCCGAGCGCAAGCGAATCAAGGAAATTGTGGACAGCTTGAAAATCCCCGAAGACTACGGCATTATCGTCAGGACCGCAGGGGAAGGGTGCAATAAGACCACCCTTTCGGGGGACATCCGCTACCTCATGCGCTTGTGGAAAAATATTAAAAAAAAGGGTGTCGAGGAAAAAGCCCCTGCCATCCTCTACAAAGACCGGAATATCGCTGTTCGGGCCATACGGGACTCTTTTACGGCCGACGTAAATGAGATCCTGATCGATGACGACACCATCTATCACGAAGTAAAAGAATTCATACAGATCATTTCCCCCCAGCACAATAAAATCATCAAGCGGTACAAGGCGGACAAGCCGCTTTTTACGAAATACCAGCTGGAGGAGCAGATTGCCTCGATTTTCGACAACCGGGTCAAGCTGAAATCGGGCGGCTCCATCGTTATCGAGCAGACCGAGGCAATGGTCTCCATTGATGTCAACTCCGGAAAGGCGACGCAGAAAGCAACCTTCGGCGAAACCGCCTTGAACACCAATCTGGAAGCGGCCGAGGAAATTGCCCGCCAGCTGCGCCTCCGCGATTTCGGGGGATTGATCGTTATTGATTTTATCGATATGCGGGACCGGAAACACAAATTGAAGGTGGAACGTGCCTTGAAGGACAATCTCAAAGCCGACAAGGCCAGGACAAAGGTGGGGCGGATATCGCAGTTCGGGCTGGTTGAAATGTCAAGGCAGCGCATCCGTCCCTCCATCCGGTCGATTAATTTTGAACCGTGCCGCTGCTGCCAGGGAAAAGGCGTGACACAATCGCTTGAATCAATGGGCCTCGGTTTTTTGCGCCGGCTCAGGCTGGAAACCATGAAAAAGGAAGCCGGAACCGTTCATGGCTTCGTGCCACCGGAAGTCGCCTCCTATCTTCTTAACCGCAAGAAAAGCGAAATTCTCGACCTTGAAATCCGCAGAAAAATATCCATAACCATCGAGGGTGACAGCAGTCTACTTCCCGGCCAGAACCGGATCGAATACGAATAGAAATGCCACGGTCAAATGGTCGGCAACAACCGCCGTTATATGGGGACAACGATGGGTGCGGGTAAAATTTTTTACGGATACGATTGACTGCCGGGTTTTTTTTGCATATAAAAACCTGACATTTCATTGATGCGAGGTAGCAAAAGATTCAGCGGATCGAAATATAAGCCATTTTATCGGCTTTGGGTAAAGGGGCCGGAGGTATCGGACATGGGCCCGGTTTTTTATGCCGGGTCTTTTTCATGGTGCCGTATTTGGAACCCGCTTGTAACCAGTCGTCTTGCGGCAGATGTTTTATCTACACAGCGGCGGAATTATCCGATGGCCACCATACACGTTTTTGAACGAGCATTGATAGCGTGCGCAGTTATTTTTTTGTTTTTCATATGAAAAAGGAGGTACAGTTTTGATCGATATAGCATATGCAATGGGACAATCCGGGCAGGCGGCGGACGGCGTTGGCGGAGGGTTGATCAATTTTCTCCCGATCATCCTGATGTTCGTGATATTTTATTTTCTTCTCATCCGGCCCCAGCAGAAAAAAGCAAAAGAACATCAGAATATGGTCAATAATCTGAAAAAAGGGGACAGGGTTATTACCAGCGGGGGAATTTACGGCGAAATCTCTGCAATCGATGAAAATACGGTTACCGTGGAAATTGCGGACAAGGTCAGGATCAAGGTTTCCCGGCCGAGCATCGCGGGCCTCCGGGAGACTTCTTCGGATAAAAGCAAATAAACTTCCCGTTTTCAGGCATACTGCAGGTGTCCAGGGTACAGGAAAAACGCGGCCTGCAGATCATGGTTTCGTATATGTTCCGGGAAAAATCAGACATTTGAAAGGGCGGTTTCATTGAAAGGGCTATCCTGGCGTATCATTTTGATTGTTGCAGTAATCATACCGGCGGTGGTGTATGTCATTCCGACATTCGCA
>JAABUA010000054.1 GCA_011389515.1 Desulfobacteraceae bacterium | reverse complement strand
AATACCGCCGCGCCTGTCGCCACAATGATCAACGCCAGGATTGCTTTCATTGGTGTAATAGTCTCCCTTCATTAAATTTTTTATAAATATAGTAAAGATTTTACGCAAATCATAATTGACGGCTTCGTAAACGGGCGGACACTTCCGCTGTCCGAATGAATGAGCATTCACTCATTTATCAGAAATATCTCCGCGATGTCAAGGATCTTTTATCGGTGTAGCGCTTGCAGAACATGGGGGAAATGCAGTGAATACAAGATACAGGGGCATGAAGAACATGAAGTGAAAAAACAAAAAAACAGTCCATCTTTCATGCTCTCCATGTCCGAAAAGAAGGGATGATACATGATCTTACGGTTCTTTGTCTTGATTTGTAAGTTTTACCAGCCTTTACTGATCAATATATTGCGAACTTCCTCTTCTGCTTTTCGTTCAACAAGGATCATTTTGCGCGCCTGGGCTTTTTTGATTTTTTCCGTCAGGCTTTCAAGGTCTGCTGGTTTTTCTATGAAGTCCATGGCCCCCAGCCGCATGGCTTCCACGCCCTTTTCAATGCTTCCGTGCCCCGTAAGCAGGATAACCTGCAATTCCGGATTTTTCGCTTTAATCGTTTGCAGCAATTCCAAGCCGTCCATTTCAGGCATCATTAAATCCAGTACAATGGCGTCAAAGGATTGCTTTTCTGTAATTTTCAATGCATCTTTGGCAGACGCGGCCGTGCTCACATCCATTCCGCGAATTTTCATTCTTTCCCCTAAAACATCGAGGAAATCTTTTTCATCATCGACCAGAAGAACTTTTGTTGTCATGGCCCATACTCCTTTCATGTTTGACGATACGGCCGTTTCCGGCTGATTATTTTTCAGGCGTTTCCGGTAAAAAAAGATGCAGTGCCTTCTCGGGAACGCTGCCATGGATCTTTGCACCCAGCAGCGGAATCAGGTTTTCCCCCCCATGTCCTATAAAATGCTGTTCCGGCTCATCGGGAACCATCTCGAGGCCGGAAAAAACAATATATACACCGCCATTGCCGGCCGGTTTCGGTGTCAGCTTCAGTTCTCCTTTTGCACCGGCGGCGTTGATGCAATATTGAATCAGCATCCAGAGAAAGTAATGCAGATAAAAGGGTCGCGTCGTGATATGGAGCGGTTTGCCATTGTCTTCCAGCGTAACAGTAACCCCTGCAGATGCGGTGAGTCGTCTGGTGATTTCAATGACAAGCCGGAGAAACGCCGCGGTTTCAATTTGCCCGAACGATTCATCCACAAGATGGGAGAAGCGGTTCATGTTGCGAATGATGTCATCGGTGCGCTTGATCTGCTGTTTAATCGTAGCGCTCAACCGTTTGACCTTCGCAGTGTCTATGGTCCCCCCCTTTTCGGCAATCGCGGACAAATCTTCGAGCAGTCCGGCGCTTTCATTCATTATGCTGATGGTGTTTTTCAGCTCATGGGAAATGGAGGCGGACATCTTCCCGAAAAACCGCAGCCCCTCTGTCTCCATTGCACTCGTTTGAAAAAGTTCCGCCATGTTGAACCTGCCTGTTGATAGTTGTCCCGGCCCCAGCGTTGCCGGATGTCTTTTTTACTTGCTCCGCCCTGTGATTTCCCTGATTTTTGCAACCAGTACGTCGATATCCACCGGTTTGATCAGGCAGTCATAAAGGTCTGCATCGGTGTTTTTGCCGGTGAACCCACCGGGTGCGCCATGCCCCGTCATGAATATGAAATTCATTTCCGGCGCCAATTGCACCATTTTTCGTTGAAGGTCAAACCCGCTTATTCGGGGGAGCTTGACATCCAGAATTGCAACGTCGTATTTTCGCTCCTTGAGCTTTTCGCAGGCCGCTTCCGCGGTTGTTACCCAGTCCGCATTGATTCCCCGTAACTCCAATCGTTCCGCAAGGGTTACAACCAGTTCTTCCTCGTCGTCAACCATGAGTACTTGCATCGGTTTCATTTTTCCCCACATCCGGATTAAATGGCAAGGTTATGGAAAAGCGGGTTCCTTCTCCAGGTTTGCTTTCCACACTGATTGTTCCGCCAATTTCTTCTGCAAGTCCCTTGGTGATGGAAAGCCCCAGGCCGGTACCTCCCTGCCGGGTTCGGGTGGAAAAAAACGGTTCAAATACCCTCGGGAGGTCTTCCGCCAGGATGCCGCAGCCGTCATCAATAACAAGGATGCGTATTTTTTTCCCCGACAGTTTTCTTACTTTTATATTGAGATGGCCTCCGTCCGCAAGCGCGGCAAATGCATTGTTCATGAGGTTTAAAAAAATCTGTTCCAACTTCCCGCGGTCGCTTCTGATCAGGGGGATGTCGGGAGCGATGTCGATCTCAATTTGAATATTCCGGTTTTCAGCGTCTTTTTGAAGAAAACCGGTCACGTTGTCGATCACCGCGCCGATATCGATGATGTTGAACGCCACATCCGACTGGCGGGCAAAATTCAACAGCCGGCGGGTGATACGCGAGCATCGGTCGACCGACTGCAGGACCGCTTCCACCAGGGTCATCATGCGGATGCGCAGGGGAGATTCTTCCATTTGCCCGAGCAGGTCTTTCATAAGCCCTGTTTTTTCGTTTATAATGGCCAGTGGGTTGTTGATTTCATGGGCAACCCCGGCGGAAAGTCGGCCCAGGGAGGCCATTTTGTTGATATATTCCACTTTATGCAGCGCGGCCACACGACTCTGGTCAGCCGTATGGATTTTGCTCACCAGATAGGTGGATACGACGAGCACGACGATCAGTATAATGGCGATACTCCCGACCAGGTACAGGATAATCTTCTGCCTGGCTTCCTGCCAGGCGCTCATGAGAAAGGCTTTATCCCTTATCGCCATAAGAATAAACGGCGTATTTTCCAAATAGGCATATCCCACAAGGAGCGCTTCCCCGTCCGGTCCGGTTGTCTCCGTCACCCTCGTGGATTCCGAATATTTCGGGACTTCCAGTGCCAGCTGGCCAAAAAGACTGCCGAATCTTTCCGATGGTGTCTGCAGAACCCCGTCATGGTTGATTATGAACATTTCCCCGATGCTTCCGGATTCGATGTGCTGAAGTTCCTCGTGAAATTGCGACGCCTCTAAAGTGGCCCGCAGAATGTATCCGTTGTGATTTTCCGCCCCCTGCTTTACGGCCACAAGCATATGCGGATTCATTCGAAACCCCATGAAAATATCACTGACGTAATTCCCGTGGGTCAGTACCTCTTTAAACCAGCTTTGCTCGATGTAATTTACACCGGTCACCCCGTATGGGCCGCTGTATGCAATCTGACTTCCATTAAAATCGATTACCTCGAGATCCGTAAAGCCGCCAAAGCTCTCCGTGAGATTTTTCAGGATCGCATCCAACCGCGGTTTGTTGCCGATGGTTTCCAGGGGATTGTCACGAACCAGAAATTGCAGCGCATACTGGCGCTCCAGGATAAAAAAGGATACGGTTCGACGGGTGTTGGAAACCAGCCGGGAGGTGCGCATGATATTTTCAGATTCAAATGAGGTGAGCGTCACCCGGTAGTCGATGGCTGCCAGAAAAAAAACGGGAATGATTGCCGCGCCTGCTGTAAGCACGATGCTCAGAAACCATATGCGCCGCAGATTGAAAAGGTGGCGGTGGAGTCCCGCAGCGACATCATGATGGCCCCAGAATTCCGGTTTGATACGCTCCCAGAAAGACATTTCAGGCCTCCCTGCGTGTGTTTTGTCGCATTTTTTTATTGGCGCGAACGAGGGTTTGGCTCAGGACATCGATGTCCACGGGTTTTTCCAGGTAGGCGAATGCACCCATTTTTATGCAGAGATCCCTATCCTTTTGGGTGCCATGGCCGGTCAGAATGATCACCTCGATTTCCGGACGGGTCTGTTTGACCGTTTTCAGCACTTCCATGCCGTTTATGCCCGGCATCTGCAAGTCAAGCAGCATGACATCCGGTTCGTCCTCGGATATCATCTCAAGGGCGCTTTCCCCGTCATAGGCCATGGCGGACCCGATATCCCGCATTTCAAGGCGTTCAGAAAGCGTTTGTACAAATTCCCTTTCATCATCCACCAGAAGCACTCTGGAAGGAATATCATCGTTGTATTTTCGGTAGATTTCGTTTTTGCCCGGTTTCGGATCTACGTGGATTGTCAGTTCATAATCCTGGGAAACTCTTTTGATAATCGCTGTCAGCTCATCTTCGAGTCTTTCGAGCATCATAACCGGCCGGTCAATGGTCAAAATCACCTGGTTCCCATTGGCTTTGGCCTTTGCGACATGGCCTTTTTCAGCAAGAGCGGCCTCGATCCGGGATTCTTCCATGAAAAGGGAGGCCGCCCTTATGCTGGTGTCTGTAGGAACAACGGCGTTGGCGAGGATCCCTTTTTTGATTAGCTGGAGCGTTTTTTCTATACCCAGCGCGCTGGTTGGCAGTACCATATCGTAGAGCGCCGGATTCCATGGGTTTTCCGTCTCCCTGATCAGTCTCACCCATGCGGCTTTGCCGTTGTCCTCCCCGGCAATCCGCTTGCCTGCTTCTTCGTGATTGACATCACAAAATTGGCTGCAGTCGCGGATACGGTATGGCAAATCAGCGATCAGGCAGACATGCAGGGCATGAGAAATCGCAGGTGGAATAAGGTGGCTTGTAAATCCGTGTAGAATGAACTGATTTTCCTGCAGGTATTGCGCAAGGGACAGTCTCATCCATGTGAGCGATCGTTCCAGTTCCCGGGTAAACGGATTAAACGCCGACAACTTTGCGGAAAAGCACCGGAAAAATCTTTCCTCGGGGATAGTGGAAAGCACAGAGGCGCGCTTCACGACATCATGGTCGCTTATCAGTGAGTACCCCGTCGCTTCTCGAAGTGCTTCGCTCACTTCTTCGCCACGGCAGAAACTTCCGCTGAAAATGGAAACGACCGGCATTTTCTGTCCTCTTTGAATGGTCCAAAACAGGGGCGCATCATTGTCCTGTTTTTATAGTGAGTACTCAGTATAATACCACGGGAAACAAAATTGTCAACAAAAAAAAGATTCGGGAAGACCTGGAATATAGGAATTCTATAAGATGTTAGAAAGAGATGTGTTTTAAGGACGGAGCATTTTGCGGCAGTTTAAAATAAGATGCTCGTAAAGCGAGCTGGCGTCATACAGGTTGAAAGTTTTGAGCCGGGCAACCCCGTCTACCATGGCAAAAAGAATAAACGCTGTTTTTCCGGGATCCGTATCCCCGATGGAGCCGTCCTGTCGCCCGATGAGAATGCCGTTTTCCAGTATGTCCAGCAGGAAAGTGTAGATTTTTGAAAAATGCTCCCGGAAAACCTGGTTGATTTGGGCCATTTCATAGGCATCATAGCGGTGCAGAACAAGAAACATCTCTTCCCGGGTTCCCACCAGGTAAAGGTAAAAAAAAATGCTTTGCTCAATCCTCTCAAGGCCGGAGTTGAATTTTTTGCCTGCACAATAGGATTCAAATTCATGAATGAGGGTTTTTTCGATATTTTCCAGAACCGCCTGGAAAAGCGCCTCTTTTGTCTTGAAATGGTAATAAATGGTTCCTTCGGCAACCTGTGTCAATTTTGCCAGCTCGGCAATAGATGCGTTTTTGTATCCTTTTTCGGCAAAAAGCCGCATAGCCTGCTGTAGAATTTTTGCCTTCTTGGACATGTTTCTTTCTACCTTGCCAGTAGGTGCGGTGGGTTGGTTTTAATGTTTCAAAATGAAACAATGTTTTTGATGCCCGGTAAACAGGCGTTATATCCTTTTAACCGGCGTGTAAAAACAGCTTCCCGCAGGCAGCAGTTTCAAAATGAAAATACCATTGGGTGTTTCAAATTGAAACATTATGAATAAGATCCCCCGAATTCCTGCGAATTCAAGTTTCATGGCGCGCTGTGCCTTTATGGCAGCTTTTTTTCACCATGTATTTTGGTTTCAAAATGAAACACTTATCGATGCACTTCCGGCGAATTTTTTTATAACCATTTGATAAAACTGGAAAAAAATATTTGGAACGGTTTTTGTATGTACTTGTTCTTGGATTACAGGTCAGTTGACAGTAGCACCTGGTACCAGGGTAATTCAAGCAAAATAATACAGGGAGTGCATCGTGACCGGTTTATTGATACCCATAAGGGGATTCACGCCCCATGTAATAGCGGCAGTGAGGTATGCCCTTGAATTCGGAAAGCGGAACAATGCCCGGCTTCATTTTTTATTTGTGGCAGATTCGGCGGCAGAACCTGGGGCTGGGGTGACTGGCAGTAAAGATCGGCCCGGGAAAGAAGAGGGGTTGCATCACTTGCACCAGGAAATTGAGACGCTGATGGATGAGGGAAGATCAATGGAAGGGGTGCAGATGGAGGTCCACTTTCGCAGCGGGGATTTTATTCAGGAAGTGAGGCAGTATGTAAGAACCCATTATATTACCGAAATTGTTATTTCGCTCCCTGAAGAGTGTGAGGAAACGTTTGAGCAGATCGGAAAAGATATACAGCTTTTGCTTAAAATGACACATTGCCGAATATTAACCGTTAAACAGAAAAGCAAGGAATAGATCTGAAATGGAAGAAATTGTGCTTAACAGAGAAGTTCTGATGGTGTTGGCGATAATCGGTTTGGCGATTTTCCTGTTTGTGGTGGAATGGATCCGGGTGGATATGGTGGCGATCATGATGACCGTGCTGCTCCCGATACTGGGGCTGGTAACGCCCAAGGAAGCATTTTCAGGGTTCAGCAGCAACGCCGTTATTTCCATTATCGCCGTTATTATCATCGGCGCGGGGCTCGACAGGACCGGCGTTATTAATCGCCTGGTGCAGCCCATAGTCAAGGTCGCGGGCAGCAGCGCATCGCGGGTGGTGATCGCCATGGGGGGAACCGTAGCCATTATCTCCAGTTTCATGCAGAATATCGGCGCGGCCGCTTTGTTTCTGCCGGCCATCCGGCGCGTCAGCAAAAACATGAAACTTCCCTTGTCCCAGATGCTCATGCCGATCGGGTTTTGTGCGATCCTGGGCGGCACGCTTACCCTGGTGGGGTCATCGCCTTTAATTCTCTTAAACGATTTGATTATTCCCTTTGATCTGGAGCCGTTTCATCTTTTCGATGTAACGCCCATCGGCGCAGCTTTGATTGTATCGGGGATTCTGTCGTTCATATTTCTGGGGCGCTTTGTGCTGCCAAAAGGAACACCGGAGTCGATAAAAGAAAGCGAAGCGGACTCGGCTTTTGCATACGAAGACCTGGGGGAAGTTTTCGAACTCTATGCGCCGCCGGATTTTGGGCAATTTCGCGACCCCCTCATGGTCAAGCATCTGCGGGACAAGCACCAGATCAATGCCGTGGCGTTTTCAGGGCGGGATCGGGTGAAGATGACCACACTCCCGCCGGATTTTGAAATTCGTGGAGACAGCTACATCGCCATATTCGGCAAAAAGGAAAATGTGCAGCAGGCCGCGGAAGATCACGGCCTGATTCTCAAGGATGAAATTAAGGTGTTCAAGGACTACCTGACACCCGAGGTATCCGGGATTCTCGAGGCGGTGGTCGGGCCTCGTTCCGAATTTATCGGCAAGACCCTTCGCCAGGTGCATTTCTGGGAGCAGTACCAGGTCAACCCCGTTGCCATTTATCGTTCGGACCAGGTGTTTTACAGCGGGTTGTCGAGCATGGCGCTGCAGCCCGGTGATTCCCTGGTGCTCGAAGGCACCTGGGACCGTTTTAAGATTCTTGAAGAAAAACATAATTTTATTTTCACCACGCCCGTGGGGGAGGTGATGAAGCCCGATAAGGCCGTGATTGCCGGATTTTGGCTGATGGTCGCGCTGGTCATGATCATTGTCTTTAAAATGCAGCTCTCTGTTTGTCTCATGACGGGTGCATTTGGTATGATTCTCTGCCGGGTGATCTCTATTGATGAGGCATACGAGGCGGTGGATTGGCGAACGGTTTTCCTGCTGGCCGGATTGATTCCGCTGGGCATTGCCGCGGAAAAATCGGGCGCAGCTGCATGGATCGCCCATTCCGTGTTGAATATTATCGGGGATGTCCCTCCGATTGGATTGCTGACGGCTGTAGCGGTTTTGGCCACCTTTTTTACCCTTGTAATATCCAATGTGGGGGCAACGGTACTGCTGGTACCCCTGGTGGTGAATATGGCCCTGGCAACCGGCACGGATCCCAGGATGGCAGCCCTCGTGGTGGGTATCGCCACTTCCAACTCCTTTATTTTACCTACCCATCAGGTAAACGCCCTTTACATGGGGCCGGGGCGGTACCGCAGCGTTGATTTTATGAAGGCCGGTGGTCTTATGACGGTAATATTTATTGTGGTGCTGATCGCTATGCTCGTCCTGTTTTACGGGATATAACCCATACCGGAGAGAGGGGCGCTATTCCTGGCAGGGAAAAATGGAAAAATAAACAAATGAAAAAGGGGATTTGACATGTCCACAGTGGCGATTTTGTCCAAATACGTCAATGAAAGCCGAAAAATTGCCGAAAAGACGGCTTTCAAACTTGGATATCCGCTGGTCACGATGACGGACCTGGTAAAGGCAGCGGCAAAGGAAGGCAATGTGACGGAAAGCGAGTTGTCCGGGGCGCTGACAGATATTACGCTGTATCACCAGTTATTCCGGAAAAGAAAAATGAAGCTGGTGTCATTGCTGGAATTGGCGCTGTGCGGATTTATGATGGAAAAGTCTATCGTGTTCTGCGGTTACGTGGGGTATCCTATTTTTCAGGAAATATCCCATGTGCTGCAGGTGCTGGTGCTGGGTCCCCCGGAGGATGCTGGCGGGAGGGCCGGGGGTAAAGGTTCGGGAAAAGATCTGCTTTCAGATGACAAGATATTGAAATGGTTTAAAAAGATTTATCAGGCCGATATGGAAGATCCAAACCTGTATGATCTATCCATCAACATGTGGCACATGGATGAATCGGAGGCGGCCGACATTATCATCAATACCTTGAAACAGCCCCGTTTCAAGCCGATGACCTATTCCAAAAAAGTGATGAAGGATCTTCAGCTTGCATTTCATATCAAAACAAAACTGATCGAAAAAATGCCCGATGTTGCGGTAAAATCCCATGACGGTACGGTTTACGTATATTCAAAGGCATTTAAAAGAGGGCAGAAAAAGGCTGCGGGAACAAAACAGTCGATAATGTGGATGGATGGCGTCGATTACGTGGAAATACTGAAAGACCAGAAAAGTTTCGATGCCGTATGATGTTTTTCAAAAAATAGCCACCACAAATTGAAAAAAGGATAAGACAAATGAACTCACCTGAGATATTGTTGATCGATGATGAGCCAATTGTAGGGCAGCGCCTGAGAACCGGCTTGGAAAAGATGGGGTGCAAGGTGGAGGTGGCCCAGGATCCGAAGGATGCTTTGGCAAAAATCAGGGGAAAACGGTTTGATGTCGTGATTACCGACATCATGATGCCGGAAATAAACGGCATACAAGTACTGGAAACGGTGAAAGAAGCCAATCCGGATACCCAGGTAATTATCATCACCGGTTTTGCCACTTCGGAACTGGCAAGGGAGGCCATGGAAAAAGGGGCTTACGATATGATTGCCAAGCCATTCAAACCGGCAGATTTGCGTGGCATGGTCGCCAAAGCCGCCAATGAAATGGGTTTTACGGATATAAAGGAGTAGCATGCCCGCGTCATGACCCCTGATACAATCGCTGCACAAGGCAAAAATGACATTGCCGCCGATGAAAAAGATCTTTTGGAGCGACCTGTTTTCAGCTTCCGGTTCCAGATTATCCTTGGCTTTTTCACCTTTTTCATTCTGTCCGTGGTGGTTACCGTCGGGGCCATGATTACCATCAATCAGATCGAAAAAAAAATTACGACGGTTCAGACCTGGGAACAGTTTCTTTTTAATATCGAGCAGGCCCGGCGGTGGGAAAAGAATTTTTTCCTGTACGGCACGAACCTGGAAGATGCGCTTTCGAGCACAACGGAAGCCCAGGCGATTCTCGCCGAAAATCTCAAAAAATTCGAAGGGTCCAGCATCCCGGCGGCGAAAGAGAACATTAAAAAGCATCTGGATTTATACCACGGCAAGCTTCTGCAGCTCAATCAGCTCGTTAAGGAAAGTCCCGACCACAGCATCCCCCGTGCGGACTTAATTGAAAACGATCTGAGGCGTTACGGCGCGAGCATTGTAGGTGATGCTGCGGACCTGACAGCGAGGGAACATGATTTGTTGTTTCGGTGGCTGCAGCTGGTGCAGAGGGTTCCCGCATATTTTCTGGTGTTTTTGTTTTTCCTTATGATTTACATGACCCGGTTTCTTTCCAGACGGTTCATGAAGCCGCTGAAGTACCTGGTCAATGAAACCCGACGGATCGCCAGGGGGGATTTTACACCGGTACAGCCTCTGAGAAAATTCAGGGATGAATTTACCACCGTGGAAGTGGCCATCAATCGTATGCTGCGCGAGCTCGAAAGCCGTCAGAATTCGTTGATCGAATCCCATAAGCTTCGAGCGGTGGGGATCTTGACGGCCGGGGTGGCCCATGAACTCAACAATCCGATAAACAACATCATGCTTACGGCCCATTCCATGCTCGACGAATACGATGATTTGACGAAAGACGAACAAATTGATATGATTACGGATATTATCGGGGAAACGGACCGCTCCCGCGGCATTGTTCATAATCTGCTGGATTTTACCCGCGAAAACAAGGCTACCTACGATGCGATCGACTTGGGAAGCCTGGTCGAGGAAACCACGAAACTGGCCAAAAACCAGGCGCGAGTGCGGGGCATTCCCATCAAGCTGGATGTGCAGCCCGGACTCCCCCCTGTACTGGGAGACCGGCAGAAATTAAAGCAGGTGTTTTTAAACCTGATTATGAATGCGCTGGATGCGGTTGGGCAGAACGGCTTGATACAGGTTCGAGTCCGTTATCACAAGCTGAATTATCTGTCCGTGCAGATTGAAGACAACGGCGCCGGTATTGCCCCGGATGTGCTGCCCCATATTTTTGATCCGTTTTTTACGACAAAACCCGTGGGAAAAGGGACCGGATTGGGGTTGTCGGTTTCCCGCGGCATCATCAACAAGCACCGTGGGCGCATAGAGGCGGACAGCAAACCCGGTGCTTATACCATTTTCAATGTCATTTTACCGTATTATCCCGGTTCGGCCAATGAATGAAGCGGCAATTCCCGCTGATTATGGGAGTGTAAATCGTGAGCAGGATAAAGCAGGCCGATAATCTGTCCGTGGCGGTGGTGGATGATGAGCCCATTGCCGTAAAGCAGCTTACCCGCCTGTTGGCTGGAAGCGGGTACCGGGCTGAAGGGTTCGACAAACCGGAGCAACTTCTTGCCCGCATGGACGCCCGGGCGTTTCATATCGTCCTGACCGACATACGCATGCCGCACATGGACGGGATGCAGCTCCTTGATTATGTCAAGGCGCGCTCTCCAGAGACGGAAATTATTCTTTTTACAGGCTATTCGTCTATCGACGAAGCTGTCTCAGCGATCAAGCAAGGGGCTTTCGATTACATCGAGAAACCCCTGACACCGGAAAAAATCCTCTCCACAGTCAAGCGCGCAGCCGACAAAGTGTTTCTTGTCACCGAAAACAAAATGCTTCGCCAGGAACTCCTTAAAAAGGATCATACACGCCACATCCTTGGCGTCAGCCCCCATATCCGCGAATTGATCAAGATGATCAACAAAGTGGCAAAGATTGACTGCAACGTGCTTATTTCCGGTGAAAGCGGCACCGGGAAGGAACTCGTCGCTCAGGCCATCCACCACGGAAGCCGGCGAAAGGACATGCCATTCGTAGGGTTCAACTGCGGCGGTTTCACCGAGGACCTGGTAACAAACGAGCTTTTCGGGCATGAAAAAGGTGCCTACACGGGTGCCGGCGAGGCAAAAAAGGGTCTGTTTGAAATCGCGCAGGGGGGGACGGTTTTTCTGGATGAAATCGCTGAAATGAGCCTGTCAACGCAGGTAAAGCTCCTCAGGCTTATTCAGGAAAGGCAGTTTTTCCGGGTGGGGGGGGCCAAATCCATTCCGCTGGATATCCGTCTGATTGCGGCAACAAACAAGGATCTCGAATATGAAGTGCGAACCGGCCGTTTCAGGGAAGATTTGTTTTTCCGGTTGAAAGTGGTTGTGATTCATACGGCGCCGTTGCGGGAGAGAAGCAGGGATATCGCTTTTTTTATCGACCATTTCGTCAAAAAGTATAACCAGTTATACAACAAGAAGATAGAGGGCTTTTCCCGGCAGGCCATTGATATCCTTCGTCACTATTCCTTTCCCGGCAATGTGCGTGAATTGGAGAACATCGTGTGCAGCGCCGTTGCACTGGGGGAAAAACCATGGATAGGTCCGGATGATTTGCCGGAGGATCTCAAGCTGCTTGAAATTTCAACCATGTCCGTGGACAGGCTCCCCTCCCTGGAGGATCAGGAAAAGACCCATATTGCAAGAGTGCTGGAAGCGACCAATTACAACAAGGTGCGGGCGGCGAAGATTCTGAATATCCCCAGGACCAGCCTGTGGCGAAAGATAAAGAAATATGGCATCGAAGAGATCGACAGCGAGTGAGAACAGGTGCCGCTACCCTTGAAAACCGGATATTTCCTTCAGGATGGAAACCAGGATCCTTCTGAACTCGGCGGATGTTTTTTTTATGTGGCCGGGGTCCTCCTTTCTCAGCGCCTTGAAAAAATTTCGGCTGATGCGGCGGTTTTCTTCCTTCCAGGCGGCGCTCAGATGCGCCGTGATGTCAATATCGCCGAAAGCGCCCGTTTCCGGCTTGTCCCTGCGGCTGTGCGCCCAGTTAATCACGCAGGAAAAATAGATAAGGCAGCGGTCGATCAAAACATATAAAAGCGGGTCGTTTTCCATGGGGCCGACCTGGATTTTCATGCCCCCCAGAGGAAGCCCTTTAATTTTTGCGCCCGCCATTTTTTTGGTGCCGGCTGCGGCCGACCCCGCGCCAACAAGCGTTCCGAATGCTGTAAACACGCCGAAAGTAAGCCCCCCCAATGCCAGATCCACCTGTGCGCCTATGCCCGCGCCGATGCCAGCCCCCGCAATTGCCAGTTGGTTTCGGGTCAGGCCCAGCACCTGCCATGTTTTTTTGTCGAACAGGTCATGGGCAAGGATCGACTGCGGCGGAAGTTCATAGGAAAAGATATTGTGCTTGAAGCGTTTCCTGATCCGCTGATGGGCCTGTTTCTCAAAATCGGCCACCTGATTCTGATAGATTCTGGCCAGCTCCTCCCGGAATTTGTCTATGCCTTTCTTGTCCCTGAAGGTTTTTTCGACCTTGTGCCGGATGACGGTCTGCAGCAGGTGTTCGATAATTACGGCGGTTTCCTCCAGGCGATGGTGCCAGTCGGTTTTAAATGCCGAAATGGTGTCTTCCAGGGCGGGCTGCCAGTCCGGGTCTATGTGCTTCAGGCTTTCCAGAAGATCGATTCGCTGGGCGAAGCTGGCCTTGTGGGCATCAAAAAACCGGATGGTGTTAAAGTGTTTTCTGGCTTCATTTTTCCATATCTCGATACTTTCGGCGGCGGTTTTCTCTTTCGCATTGATGACGATCATACGGGGAAGGCCGGTTTTCCGAAGGATTTCCATTTCCATGGCATCGATCTGCCGTACGGGACGCGCCCCGTCCACCACAAAAATAATCCCCGCGCCGTCTGCAAGGGGGGCAAACAGTTCGCATTCATCGGCAAAAGCGTCATCCCCCCTGTGGGTTCGGATAAATTCGGAGATCATCTGCACATCCGGCCCCCCATACTTTTCAATCCACTCGAGCGTCCGGCGGGGGTTCTGGAAACCCGGGGTATCCACAAAGCGGATGACGGTCCGGCCGTCTATAAGGACTGGGTATTCGAGGCACTCCCGCGTTTCACCGGGCGTAGGGCTGATTTTGACGCTGTCGTCTTCGGCGAGCGTGCTTACAACCGACGATTTTCCCTCGTTTGGGTGGCCGAGCACGGCAAAAAAAGGTGATTTGTTGTTCACCGGGCATTTCCTCCGAGCGATTCAATTCGTATGTATGGATCTTGCAGTCGATTGACGGCTTGCTCCCAGTTGTCGCGATCCCCGTCTGAAGGCGAAGTAAAGATCGTGTCATGGACGGGCTTTCCGATGAGGGCAATGATCATGCCGGCGGTTCCTCCGGCAGCGGCGCGGAGCTCCCTTATCCACGAAGTATTCTCCTTGATCGGGGGCTGCCAGGCTTCCTGAATAACCACGATCCGCATCGATTGGTATTTGTCCTGTTTTTCCGGAAGGGCTTGTCTCAGGCGCCTGCTGTCCTCCCTTGCATCCATGTCCACGGGGATGACCTCCGCCGGATATATGCCAAGCGAATCTGCAAGCGCGGTTTGAATCCCGTTTTTGGTTGCGTGAGCAAAAATTTCCATGGGGATCAAAACAAGCGCGCTTGATTTTTCAGGGTGGCTCCCCCCTTCACCCGCTGTAGCGGGTGAAGGGGTTTTGCCTTCCTTCTCTTCGAGCTTCTCGGGCCTGTAGCGTCTGCCGGCGGTCTTGACGCGGGGCATCATCATCCACATTACCAGACGGTCGCACGCCGCGTGGTTGAAATCAATGGAAGCGAGCGCCCTGTATTTCATGACAAGACCCGCACATGCAAGCAGCAGTCTGGGCAAAAGTCCATAGAAGGCAACGGTTAGAAGAATAAACGGCCACCATGCCACCAGGTCGCCCGTGGCAAGATGAAAAATGCCGTCTTTTAATATCATCTGCGAACCGGCAATCTGCCCAAGCGTCGGATGGGCCGCGGGCGGCGAAAACAGCCACGACCATGGAAATGCCGCTGTTTCAACGAACCGCAGAACGGATTCCGGAGAGAGCTGCAGGGTTGTCTGCCAGCCAAATGCAAGGTCGGTGATGGCGACCTTCAAAAACAGGGCGGACAATATCCCCGCGTTATAAAAAACCCCAGCCATCTGGGCGGTCAGAAAAACAGGCCAGAAAAAAACAGATCCATAGATGGTTCTGGTCTTACCCAGCAATGCATAGGTCTTTGCGATCCGGTTGGCAGTGCCCGCATCGATGCGCTTTTCCGCGAAACGACCGGTTTTCCGGAGCATTCCGGTCATGATGGCCGTAAGCACCGGGTAAACTACTCTGAAGGATTCGATGATCCGCATCCTGCTCAGTGCCGCCGATGCTGTAAGGACAAGCAGAAGCAGGAGCTGCGGCACCACAAGCACCCAGAGACAGGTAAAAACATTGACGGGGGCCCTGCCCGTGTACGTTAACAGGCTCCACGCCAGTCCCGCCCCGAAAATCATTGCGACCACCGCGACCAGCACCCTTGCGATCCGCATGGTATCCGAAAAAATATCGCCCGGCAGTAAAACGGCCTCGCGGCCGCCGGTTTTTTCATATTCCCGGCGTTTTTCCAGCCAGTGCCATATCAGGCGGCGCCGGTACGATGATTCATCGGCCGGCGGCGACTCTTCGGCAAACGACAAATAGGCGTTCCGGTCGAATTCCCGGGTTTCCGGTTCTCTGCCCCCGTCGTCGTCCCCGTACCGGCGCCCGAGGAAATATTCCAGGTCAATGAGATCCTTGATTTTCCAGTTATCATTCAAAACAATCATTTTCCTTCTTGAAGAATGCGAAAATTCGTCTTATTATAGTTCTGGCTTTTATTTTCGGCAGCCGGGCCTGTTTTTTTTAAGCGGGCAAGCGGCAGGATCGATAGAAAGCTGAATAACGCTTGCGAAAAAATGCCAAACAATGCCTGCGGTATTCAATTTTATAGCAAAAACGGATACAATAAAAAAGTCATGTTTTCACAAACCGCGCGAAGCTGTAACCCCGTTGTTCCGGACATAGAAGACAACCATCGGGTCCTTTTCAAAAAGCCCCAACTTCCAGCGCTTACCAATACCTATACCGTGGTGGATCTTCATTTTCATTCCCGCTATTCCGACGGGTTCAATTCCATTGACGCCATTGCCAAAAGGGCCCGGAAGCTCGGCATCGGCATCGCCGTCACCGATCACAACGCCATTGGCGGTGCTGTGGAAATGGCAAACCACAAGGATGTCCTTTCCATTCCGGGCATCGAAATCACGGCAAGGGAAGGGGCCCATATTCTGGCGTACTTCTATACCCTTCGGGACCTGGTCGATTTTTTTGAGATTGAAATATCCCCCTGGCTGGGAAAAAACGTTATGACCTCATGCGCCATGAGCATGGAATCGATCGTGTCGTGCGCACGAAAATACAACGGGGTTGTCGTCTTCCCGCACCCTTATTGTGCGGTGTATACCGGTGTGTGCAATCCGATTTTCAGCAAACGCCGGCAGGAATCCCTCCTTTCCATGGCGGACGGCGTCGAGGTGATCAACGCAGCCAATGTCCATCGCTGGAACCTGAAATCCACCGTGCTGGGCTTCAACATGAATACCGGGCTGACCGCCGGTTCCGACGGACATAACCTTTTCCAGATGGGTGCAGCGGTGACCTATGCCGCATGCGAAAAAGATCCGGCCGCCTTTCTGGACGCCGTAAGGGAAAAAATGACCTGGACCATGGGCAAGGAGGTGGGCCTGATCCGGAAGGTGACTTCCAACAGCATGAAAATCCGGACCAATCTGAATAACACGTCTGATCTGCTGGGAAAAAACATGCGCTACAGCTATGCGGTTATTCATTCCGGTTCCAGGAAAGTACGGGAAAGCGTGCAGGAAAAACTGGAGAGTCGAAGGACCCGCAAGCTCCAGCGAAAACCGGACTCCGTGTAAGAAGGCGCTGCTCCGGTATTCTTCCTCTGATTACAGATACGGCGAAAACAGCCATACCACGGCATCCCGGGTTTTTATCAATTTTGAGCGATCATTGATCATTGCAAGGGTGACCGGCCTGGATTTTTTGACGGCGTCACTGATGTGGACGGAGAGTTTTTCCGCGAAATCCTTGTGATAGATTTCCACGTTCAATTCAAAATTGAGCAGCAGGCTGCGAGGGTCGATATTGGCCGATCCGATCTGGGCGTATATGCTGTCGATGACAAATATCTTGGAGTGAACAAACGGCGGCGGCTGGAAAAATACTTCCACACCGTATTGAAGCAGGTCTTGGAGCATGTTGTTGGCGGCCCACTGCATAAACGGAAGGTTGTTTTGTTCCGGCAGGACGATGTCCACGCTGATGCCGCGCAGCGCTGCTGTCTGCAAGACGGAGATCATCTCCGTGGACGGCAGAAAATAGGGGGTCATGATCTGGACCCGCTTTCTGGCAGCAGCGACCGCCCCCACCAGAATTTTGGACAGTTGCTGCGTCGCTTCGTTGGGACCGTCGATAATCGTTCGGCATACGGCTTCTCCAGCAGATACAGGCGGGCGTTTCGTGGGAGGGATGACGCGTCCCGTGCAAAATGACCAGTCTTCGATAAATGACTGCTCGAGCTGCCGGACCACCGGACCGGCAAACAGGAAGTGGGTGTCGGAAACCCTTTCCCCGAAAGGCGGCTTTTGGACCATGTGCCCGTCCCTGATATTCATCCCGCCGGTAAAGCCGGTGTCACCATCTGCAACCAGTATTTTACGGTGATTCCTGAGATTGATATGAATCATCGGCGGGATCAGCTTCGGGGGAAGAAACCGTACATGGGGGATCCTTTCTTTTTTAAGAAGCACGCTCGCCCGGGGGAAGGAATAATATTCGCCGAATCCGTCCACGATGACCCGTACATCCACGCCCCGCCCGGCGGCTTTTGCCAGTGCATCGATAAACGTCCGGCCGATGTCGTCGGTGTCAAAGATGTAGCTTGACAGAAAAATGCTTTCCCTGGCGTTTTCCATGGCGTCCAGCATGGCCGGGTAGGCGGCTTCCCCATCCTGCAAGCGTTCGATACGGTTTCCCCCCACCATGGGAAGCCGGCTAAGATGGTCTGACATGCGGGCAATCCGGGTGAATGTTTCCGTTTCGGAAAGATCGGATGACCGGAAAATCAAATCCTTCGCCAGGGCGGCGTCCTCGGGTTTGATCGGGTAGGGCGGGCGCTTGACCTCGAGTTTGCGGGCTCGGTTTTGCACCCTGTTGATGCCGAACAGAAAATAGAAGAAAGGGCCCACAAAGGGGAACATAAGACATACCGCAACCCACCCTAGGGCCGATTGCGGGGTCCGCTTGAAGAACAGGGCATGCCCGGCGGTCGTCAGGGAAAGCGATACGTTGAGTCCAAGGATGATCCATTCAATGAGGTTCATATCGGGCACTACGCTTCTGCATGAGCGTTCACTTCAGGTTCAATGGTGGAAACCACGGGATCTCTCAGTATCTTCTCAACGGCCTGTTTTGCGGAATTTGCCGCATCCGGGAAAACCCCCGAAAGATTGCCGATATGGCGAAGGTTGTCCGCGGTCCGCATGATGAGCATTGCCAGATCACCTTCCGCGCTGTCCCAGAAACTCAGTAGGTCTTCCCAGTCCATGCCTTTTGCCCATTTGTAAATGGTTAATGCCGGCCTCATGTACAAGACAGGAGCCTCAAATCCGGCGTCTTCCAGTTCGCTTGCAAAGGGAAGCAATCCCTGGCCGACTTTTATAAACGCATCCGCCAGTTCTCCGGGAACATCGTGGGGGTGGATGCTCGCGTCGTCGGTTTCCCTTTCGTTGACCAGGGAGGCCATGATGGCTGCAAGAACCGCCGGATTGGATTCCGGAAACAATTTTCCCCGGAATCCTTCGGCAACCATCAGGGGATGATCGATCCGTAACTGGGATGCCCATATGCCGTCTTCGGTCAGGTTGTCGTCTTCTGAAACGTATTTTTTCTCTTTTAAAAAAGCAAGATGGTGCAGAAAGCTCTGCCATAAAAAGGCCGCTTCGTTAAAATCCTCACCGGATGCATCCTTCGCGCTCACTTTCTGTTTGAACTGGAAGGTCGCAAAGGATTTTTCCAAAAGATCCCGGATCTGACCGGGATGGTGGGACAGCAGAAGGTTCAGCGTCATGGAGAAGTTGATCCGGATCTGGCTGATTACGTCCGTGGCCCTGGCATGAACCAGTTCGGCCACGTAGGAAATATCCATGAACCTGCCGGGTATTGCCAGGGCAAAGCCGATCTTGTCCATCCCCCTTCTTCCCGCACGTCCTGTCATCTGGTGGAATTCCGTGGGGGTAAGCGGTGAAAACTCCCGCCCGTTGAACCGGTCCGAATTGAAAAAAACAATCGAGCGGGCCGGAAAATTCACCCCTGCGGCAACCGTTGACGTGGCGAATACCGCATCGAGATACCCCTCGGTCATCAATGTTTCAATGATGATCTTCCATGCCGGGAGCTGCCCGCTGTGATGGGCCCCAAGCCCTTTTTTCTTCAGGATTTCCATCTGCTTGTGCCTGGCCACATGGGGGACTTTTTCCACCAATGCCGCGATACGGTTTTCCCTGTTCCTTCGACGGGAAGCCTCTTCGGTCGGGCGGAAGGACGCGGCGATTGTCAGCGCATTGTCGCAGTCCGCACGG
>JAABUA010000053.1 GCA_011389515.1 Desulfobacteraceae bacterium | reverse complement strand
ACCGATTTTGCAAAACGACTGTACCATAATTACTTCGAACTCGGCCTCTTGGTGCTCCCCCTTGTCATTTATCAAAAATACAACCAGGCAATGTTCAATCTCCGCCATCAGCCATCGACAATTCCATCGGTCAAAAGCGCGTTGCCGAAAACGGCCAGGGGCTTATCCGTAAAGATCATTTCAATGCCCGATCCGCTGGATGTCTCTGTTACGGAGGATATTCGCGCAAAAATACGAACCATGTCCCAGATAGCACCGAAAATCGTGCTTGATTTCTCCCGCGTCAACTTCATGGACTCTTCCGGACTCGGACTGCTGATGGGCCTTTGCAGAATGTCATCAACGGAAAACCGGGAAATATTTCTTACGGGGGTTACGCCGAAAATCGATCACTTTTTTAAATTGACAAAAACGATTGATTTTTTTGAAGATAGAATTATGCAAAACCTGCCGGATATCCTTGAGAGAATAAAAAACCGCATATCTACCTCCTCCTTTTATTACCTGGCCCTGATCCGCAGCAATGCCGTGGTCCTGCATTTTTACGGAAAACTGGATGCCTCCGAGCTTTTTGATATCAACGAAGATACGCTGATGGACCAGGTTGCAGACAAGGATGTCATCGTGAGCCTGACCGATCTGGAATTCATTGACAGCGCCGGTATACGATTGCTTGTGAAAGTGCACCGCCAGGTATCCGGCGGCAACCGGATTCTTATCGCCTGCGGCATGCGCGGAAGCGTCCAGAGACTGTTTTCAATCATGGGAGTGGACAAGCTTTTTCTCATGGAAAACAGCCTGTCTTCCGCCGAACTCACACTCCGGCGCCATCACATCCGGCGATTTGCCCGTACAGGGGAAGCAGGAAAAACGGAAAATACGCTTCCCCTTTATCATATCTAATTCTCTGCAGAAAGCTTTTATGTTTTCAAGGCAGGTTTGCAGGATTCCTATTCGTTCTCAATCGCCTCGCGCACTTTGATCGCCAGATCTCTAATGGAAAAGGGTTTTTGAATATAACGGACGCCTTCTTCCAAAATTCCATGCCGAACGATGACATCAGCTGTGTATCCGGACATGAAAAGTGTTTTAATGTCCGGGTAAAGCGTGTTGACCTGAGCGGTAAAATCACGGCCGTTCATCTCCGGCATGATCACATCGGTTAAAAGCATATCGATTGCGCCGCCGCGGGATTTGATCAGTGCCAACGCTTCATGGACTGAATTTACCGCCAGCACCTTGTATCCCAGTTTTTCAAGCATGATTTTGGCTAAATTCAAAACCAGAATTTCATCTTCCAGGACCAGTATCGTCTCACCATGGCCAAGCCGATATTGCTCCTGGTTTTCGCTGCCTAAAACAGCGGCCTCTCCGGCATGGCGCGGCAGGTATATTTTAAAGGTCGTGCCTTGTCCCGGCTCACTGTATACATTGATAAAGCCGTTGTTCTGCTTGACAATACCATAAACCGTGGCAAGGCCTAGTCCGGAGCCCTTGCCGATTTCCTTGGTAGTAAAAAACGGCTCGAACAGATTATCAAAGACTTCCTTTGTCATGCCGCATCCGGAATCGCTTACGGTCAGCATCACAAACTGTCCTGGAACAAAGCCCTTATGACTGTTGCAGTACTGCTCGTCAAATTCAATGTTTTTCGTCTCTATGGTTATCTGGCCGACATCGGCAATGGCATCACGGGCATTGACCATCAGATTTGCAAGTATCTGGTCAAGCTGGGAATAATCCATCTTTACCAGCCAGAGATTTTGATCTGGCTTCCAGGCAAATTTGATATTTTCCCCGATGACTCGCTGAAGCATCTTGAGCATACTTGCTACGTTGTCGTTTAAATTCATTACTTCCGGGGAAATGACCTGCTTTCTGGCAAAAGCCAGCAGCTTGCGAACGATCACTGCTGATCTTTTTCCGGCTTCATGGATTTGCAAAGCATTATCATACAACGGCTCGGTAGGAGAAAGCACATCGGTCATCATTTCCGCATAACCGTTGATGATGGTAAGCATGTTATTGAAATCATGAGCCACACCGCCGGCCAGACGCCCTACGGATTCAAGTTTCTGGGACTGGAGCAGTTGGGATTGAAGGTTTTCCCGCTCCTGGTCGGACTGCTTGCGCGCGCTAATGTCCATCATTGTCACCAGCGCCATGTTTTCTCCACGAAATATGATTGGGGTCGTTGAGATCAGAAGGGTCAAAGTCCGAGTCTTGTTCGCAAAGGAGAAATCGAAGGAGGCCTCGACTTGCAGATGGGAGGTGCCCTTTTCAAGGGTGTCTAACACCGTGTTACGGATGATACAATTATTACAGAATTCCCCGAACCCACAGCCTTGCGGATCATCCATGACATGCACGCAGCGCAGGGCTTCGCCGTCTCTCAACCCCATCATCTCTTCTGCCGGCCGTCCGGCAAACTGAGCGGCAAAACCGTTGATCTGCTGAATGCGGCGGTCACCGTTTACCACCATCATTACAAGCGGCGCATTGCGGTAGATGGCCTCGATCATGGCATGCTGCTCGGCACGCTCCGTCTCGGCCCTCTTGCGCTCCACTATCTCGCCTATTAAATGAGCTGCGGAACGAATCCTTCGTTTGGCCAGTTCAATGATAAAAGGGGGACGGCTTTCATAGGCATTTGAACACTCGACTAAGTCTTTTACATCTACACCGTATTTTTTAACCAGCTCTGACAGTTTGTTAACATCGGTTGGCGGGTCACCGTATCCGACATTAATTGTGCCTATTCTCTCACCGCTGGCAAATATAGGCACGGCATAAAGCCGGATCCCCCCTTCACACGCAACATCTAGCGGCTTTCCTGTATCAATGGCTTGTTTTCCGGTATTCCAGCATGATTCATGGCAAAGCCATTTCCCGCAACTAAGGGCCTGTGAACTGTCATCTGTCTTACACAAACGATATGAAGCCTGATCCATGAGCCTGCACCAGGTAGAAGAAAATATGCCTATGGCATAATCGCCGTTTCTTTCATAAACCGCAACCGAGGTATCGAGAAGATCCAGGAAATCGTATACAATATTTTTAAGCGTTTCTGCTCCTACCGTATCAAGTATCTCCCGGCTGGTATTGAGTTTTGTCAAATCCCCGTAAAGCGGGACATAAGGCTCCTTTGAGACGTCGTCTTCGGCCAAAGGGATTTCCTGTTGGCTGGAAAGCATCCATTTGATTCTTTGTAAGTTTTCTTCGGCCTGTTTGCGCTTGGTTATATCGCGAATATTGCATTGCACCAACCTTGCCTTGTCGACCATATAAATATCGGTATAAATTACTTGCCCGGTTTTTGTTTGTATCGGCGCATCTTTGTAATGAAGAATGCCGTCATTTTCCAGTGTCTGCGATATTTCCTGAATAGTACCGATATCTCCGGGAAAACCGATATCTATTACCCCTTTTCCAATAAGCTCATCATGGCTATAACCTGACATCTCCGTAATGGCAGGATTCGCATGGGTTATCTTTCCTTCCGCTTTTTCCAGAAGTAAGATCCCGTCATTTGCAGTTTCAAAAAGTCGCCTGTAGCGTTCTTCAGACTCTGATAACAAGTTTTCCAGTCGTTTGTGCTTGGTAATATCTTCTATGGCGAGGAGGATGATCCGCTCTTTCCCCCACACTCTTTGGATTTGCCGGGCATTCAGCAGCATGATGCGCCTGCCGATGTCCGCAAAATCGTGTTCAACCTCATAACCATCAAAGGTCGTCTTTTGGGGAAGGATGGTTTCCAGCAGTTCCCGCAGTTTGGGGATATCCCACTGCTGATTACCTATGTCATAAATAAGCTGTCCCACCGTGTCTTCGTGGTTTACCTTGAAGACTTTATAGAAGGAGCGGTTGGCGGAGACCACCCTTAAATCATGATCCAGAACGATTAAGGGTTCACGCACGGTGTTGATGATGCTTTCGGCCAATTCAAGGGGTTCATCAACGGATGTTTTCGAATCTGCCATTTTTGTTCCTGTAAATTTTTTGTAACCTTCAAATACACACGTCCCTATTTTTTTGTAAAATAACCGCAAGGCAGGGAATTTGCAAATACAGGCTGCCATACACTCCAGTATATATACCAGTCTTACATAAATAATGATTACAGAATGCAGCTACCCCCTCCAACATTCCAAATTTGCGGCCAGAGGAATGTCAAAACCAAGGTGCATTTTTCATAAGGCCCGGAATATTGTATTCGGTGGCAAATATGTTGCCCTGATCAAGGTGCGGTTCAGTTTGGCGGCAAATTTGAAATCAGGGCCTACCAGATTCAACATACGTTCAATCGCATAGGCTTGGGGCAGGACATACCAGGTGTAAATATGACAGCACCTGAGCAGGAGTGTGTTGGCGGGATAAAAGGCTTTGAGTCATTCCTCGTAGGAATAGCCGCTGGTGCCGACGCTGAGGTGACAGGTGGATGCGGAGATTAAATTGTCCACTTGCTCTGAAATGCCACATCCTCCATGGATAACCCGCGTTCACGCTCGATATTGAACACGGCGTCCGGTGGTATGGAAATACGTTCCCCGGCGACCTCAATGCGAAACCGCTTGCCCTGCTTAATGCAGTCGGCCAGGCGGCGCAGTTTGGTGACAAATTGCGGTTGGGTGTAATGCTTTTCGATATCGCGTTCCGGTCTTTTCTTCTGTTTTGGCATTTCCTTTGTCCTTAAAATCATTGCTATGACTTTTTGCCGCCTTTCAATGCCTCGCGCACTTTAACCGATAATTTTTTCATCGAAAACGGCTTCTGGATGAAATGCTCGCCTTCGTCCTGCACCCCGTGGTGTGCGATGACGTTGGCTGTGTAGCCGGACATGAACAGGACGCGGATATCCGGCCGGATGGCTTTCAATTTATCGGCCAGATCGCGGCCGTTCATTCCCGGCATGATCACATCGCTCATCAGCAGATGGATTATTCCGGAATGTTCTGAAGCCAAATTTACAGCCTCATCCGGGACATGGGCTATTAGCACGTTATAGCCGAGTTTTTTCAGCATGATCTGGCACATTTTGATGATGGCGGGCTCATCCTCAACCAAAAGTAGGGTTTCCCCCTTGCCAAAGACAACTTCCTCGTGAATAACCTCCGTGATAGCCTCATCTGTTTCAATGCTGCGACGCGGCAGAAAAATCTTGAACGTCGTCCCAATGCCAGGTTCACTGTAAACATTGACAAACCCGTTGTTCTGCTTGACAATTCCGTAAATCATAGCCAGACCCAAACCGGTTCCTTTACCAATGTCCTTGGTGGTGAAAAACGGCTCAAAAATGTGCTCCCTGGTTTCCTTGTCCATGCCGCAACCGTTGTCGCTGACCGCCAGCATGACGAATTGCCCCGGGACAAACCCTGTATGATCTGCGCAGTATTGTTCGTCAAGTTCAACGTTTTGCGTCTCTATGGTTATTTTACCGATATCTGAAATGGCATCCCTGGCGTTGACGCAGAGGTTAGCCAGAATCTGGTCGATCTGGGAGGGATCCATTTTCACCGGCCATAGGCCGATCGCGGGCTCCCAGGCAAAATCAATATCCTCTCCGATCAGGCGACGCAGCATCTTGAGCATTTCATCCACTGTTTCGTTCAAGTCCATCACAATGGGACGAACAATCTGCTTTCTGGCAAAAGCCAGCAGTTGGCTCGTAATGTCTATAGACCGTTTACCGGCGGTATAGACTTCTTTCAGATTGTCATATATCGGGCCGTCCGGGTCCACCTGTTCCATAGCCATTTCGGTATATCCGAGAATCACGGAAAGCATGTTGTTGTAATCATGCGCCACGCCGCCCGCCAGCCGGCCAACCAACTCCATTTTTTGGGCCTGGAGCAACTGAACCTGGAGTTTCTCCCGCTCCGCCTCCGCCTTCTTACGTTCGATGGTATCGCGCATGCTGCCAATGATTTTGACCGGATTTCCCTGGTCATCGCGCCATAATTTGGCGGAAATTGAACAGGGCACCAGAGAACCGTCCCTGTTGCGGAGCAAAATTTCAAAATCCGAGAAGCTGCCGGTTTCCAGCAACTTTGTAATCAGCCTCTCTCGTTCTTGCGTGTCATCATAGAAATCAAGCATCTGTTGCCCGATAAGGTCGGTTTGGCGATATTGGCCACTGGAAATCGCCTCAATGGAAGGGCTGATCTCCAGAATCAATCCATCAAGGGATGTTTCATAATAAACATCCTGCATATTTTCGAAAATATTGCGGTATTTTTCCTCGCTTATTCGAAGTTGTTCTTCGGCCCGCTTGCGCATCAGGGCCGAGCCTATATGCGCGGCGATGCCTTCCAATATTTCGATGGTTTCGAGGGTGAAATGGCCTTTGCGCTTGTCGTTGAGCTGGATCAGCCCCACAATTTGGTCGCTGGTGCGAACCGGTATCAAGGCTACGGAGGCATAGCCCTGATGGATGCATTTGTTCCGCGCATGCAGCCTGAGGTCCTGATCGGACGGCAGGTCGAGCAAGGGGAAGGAGTCGTTGGTCCAACAGCTCCCCCCTTGGGTGAAGAGCGGGTCGGAGGGGTCGGTCTTACCGCAGATGACCAGGCCACAGGTGCATTCCAGGCGGACATTGCCGTCCTTGTCCCGGCACACGCCGCCATCCTTGCCGCGTTCGAGCAGCGTGTTTTCGGTCAACAGAAAATTCTTGGAGAAACCGTCCTGGACGAAATACGGAAAATCCTCGCCCTGTTGCAGGCGCAGGCCCACGGCATCGACTCCTGTCCGTGTCTTCAATGCAACGAGGACGCGTTGGATGGACTCCTGCCAGCTGCCCGGCTCGATGAGGATCTGCAATATCTCCCGCCCCATCTCGCGATAGGTTTCCGCCCGCTTGCGGTCGGTGATGTCCCGGGCCACTCCGACGATAAACTTTTTTCCGACCGGGTCGATGTAACAGGTCTTGCTTGTGACGATGGTGAGCACCTCTCCGCTGGACAAGTTGGTCAGAGATTCTTCATTGACATTTTCCTTGCCGGTATCCAAAACAATGTCATCTATCTTCCGCAAAACCGCCGCCTCTCCCTCGGGGAACATCTCGTGGTCATTCTTGCCGATGAGACTCTCTCGCGGACGGCCGGCAATGGCACACAACGCTTCATTGACAAGCACAAAACGCCGTTTGTCATCCTTGACAAAGACCGGGTCCGCGATCGCGTTGATGACACTGTCGAGAAAGGCTCTCGCCGACTGCAATTCATACTCCGCCCGCTTGCGCTCTCTTCTTGATTCTGCCTCCGTGAGTGCCTTTTGAATAGCAGGAAAAAGACGGGGGAGATTATTCTTCATCACGTAATCATGGGCGCCGGATAACATTGCAGCGACTGCAATTTCTTCACCGATGGTGCCTGAAACGACGATAAAGGGTATATCCAGTCCCTTCTCTTTGTACAGTTTGAGTGCGTCAAGGCCACTGAAATGAGGCAGGGTATAATCGGCTATGATGATGTCCCATGTCTCTCTCTCAAGTGCCTCGCGCATGTCCTCGGCGGTTTCCACCCGTTCGTATGACGGATCATAACCGTCTTTTTGAAGCACACGGATCACCAGCAGCGTATCATCTTCAGAATCTTCAATGATCAGTATCCGAAGTGGAATTCCCATGCTTTTCTTGCCTTATCATCTCATTGTTCGTTGATAGCGCTTCACCGGTTAAGACTGAACCGTCTCATTATAGAGGGTCCAATAGAGGCCAAGGAGCTTGATGGCCTCTGCGAACTGTTCGAAATCAACAGGCTTCCGGATATAACTGTTGGCGCCGAGTTTATATCCCTCGACCATATCTTTCTGCTCCGTCGATGATGTGAGGATGACCACAGGGATTAGACTGGTTCGCTCATTCTGTCGAATGTCCCTTAGTACCTCCATGCCGCTTATTTTGGGCAGTTTTAGATCCAGCATGACAATGACCGGCTGATCCTTTGTATCCCTTCCGGCATGCATGCCAGTTCCGTGAAGATAATCAAGGGCCTCCACACCGTCTTTTGCAATAATAACCTTATTTTTGATATTGTTTTTCTTGAGTGCGCGAAGCGTCAGATCCACATCATCAGGATTGTCCTCCACCAGCAGGATAATTCTATCTTCCATATTCAAAACCTCCTTGTTATTGCCCGGAACCGGTGGCCCATTGCTCCTTACCCTGGTAATGTGAAATAAAACGTTGCTCCTTTTCCCACTTCAGCTTCTGCCCAGACCTCACCGCCGTGACGGTTGAAAATCCGCTGTACAGTCGCCAGACCGATGCCCGTTCCCGGAAATTCAGAAGTGGTATGGAGACGCTGGAAAGCGCCAAACAGCTTATCAACATAGGCCATGTCAAACCCCACACCATTGTCCCGGATAAAACAGGCTGTTTTACCTTCCTTGACGGTCGTGTTGAACTCAAACTGCGACTGTACTTCTCTGCTGGTAAACTTCCATGCATTGCCCAATAGGTTCTCTATGGCAATCTTCAGCAAAGAGGGGTCGCCGTTGACGATAACACCCTCTCGGATGATCGCGTCAATCATTCTGTCGGGGTTACACTGCTGAAGCTTCTCTGAAATTTCCCTGACCAGAGTACTCAAATCAACAGATTCAGGTTGAAATTCAGACCTTGTCACCCTTGACAGCTTCAGCATATCGTCAATCAGGCGGCCCATATGCTGCGTTGCCTTCCGCACCCGATCCAGGTAAGATTTCGCTGTGTCGTCGAGTTTATCCTGATAATCCTCCAGCAGGGCATGGCTGAAGCCGTCGATGCTCCTGAGCGGTGTTCGCAAGTCATGGGAAACGGAATAGCTGAATGCCTCCAGTTCCTTGTTGGCAGCTTCAGCAGCATCCCTTGCCTTCACCACCTCTCTTTCATGGTCCTTTTTCTCGGTGATGTCCTCGATGGCCAGGAGGATGACCCGCTCTTTCCCCCACACTCTTTGGATTTGCCGGGCATTCAGAAGCATGATGCGCCTGCCGATGTCCGCAAAATCGTGTTCAACCTCATAACCATCAAAGGTTGTCTTTTGGGGAAGGATGGTTTCCAGCAGTTCCCGCAGTTTGGGGATATCCCACTGTTGATTGCCCAGGTTATAAATAAGCTGTCCCACCGTCTCTTCTGGGTTTTCCTTGAAGACTTTATAGAAGGAGCGGTTAGCGGAGACCACCCTTAAATCATGATCCAGAACGATTAAGGGTTCACGCACGGTGTGGATGATGCTTTCGGCCAATTCAAGGGGTTCATCAACGGATGTTTTCGAATCTGCCATTTTTGTTCCTGTAAATTTTTGTAACCTTCAAATACAACACGTCCCTATTTTTTTTTGTAAAATAACCGTAAGGCAGGGGATTTGCAAATACAGGCTGCCATACACTTCAGCATATCTAAACCAGTCTTACATAAATAATAATTACAGAATGCGGCTACCCCCTCCAATAATCCAATTTTGGGGTCGGAGAGACATGCCAAACCATGGTGGATTTTCATAGGGCCCGAGATGCTGCATTCGATGGCAAGAATTCTTGACTTATACAGGCTTAATCATTCGTTCACATTAAATTCCGCATACAGCTTTTTTATACATAAGGGACAAATGCTATGGCTGAATTGTGTTTCGGGATGCATCGAAAGGTACTGCTCAACCGGCTGCCAATGGTTGTGATCGTCCCGTATGCTTTTACAGTTTGAGCAAATGGGAACAATGCCCCGCAGAACTTGCAGCTCCTCGATATAATCTGTCAGCCGCTTGTTTTTCTCTCCCAGAACATGATTCATGTATACAATTTCGAGGTGCGACTCGATAAGGTTACGGAACTTAAGCATCAGTTTTTCGGTGTTCAGTGAGTATTTATTTGGTTTGTTATCCAGAATACAAATAGTGCCAAACGGGCTTTTATCCGGCAGCAAAATGGGAAAGCCCAAATAAGAAATCATGTCCAGCCGGACATCCGGGTTGTCTTTCCATTTTTCATCCGTCAGGGCATCAGGGACCAGCAGTTTTTCCCGGGTTTTGATGACGGTCTCGCAATATAACCCGGAGTTATGCAGCAACTCCTTTTCTCCCGGATGGTAAGGGTTGCCACGAGTATCGCTTGAAACAAAGACCTCAATATGCGGCTCTTTTACCCGCATGATCAGTGCAGCCGGGATTTCGATTATCTCAGAAAGGACATCGGCAATTTCCTGCCAGTCGTCTAAAATGTCTATGGGTATTTCAAAGTTGTTTGTGTCATTTTGCATGTTTAGTCCAGCACCTCTCTTACCTTGGCCGCCAGCCTGTTAATGGAAAACGGCTTTTCAATAAAGTTCACCCTTTCATCCAGAACGGTATGGTGAGCAATCACGTTCGCCATGTGACCGGACATGAACAGTACCTTGGTCTCCGGAAAAAGTCCGTTGAGCTGATCGGCAAATTCCCGGCCATTCATTTCCGGCATAACGACATCGGTCAGCAGAAGATCGATTTTGCCATCATGCGCTTTGGCCAGTTCCAAGGCCTCGCTCGGGCTATTTGACGTAATGACGTTGTAGCCAAGTCTTCCAAGCATGATGCGGGTGAGATTTAAGACAACGGTTTCATCTTCCAGCACCAGGATGGTCTCGCCACGGCCTTTCAACAGGATATCTTTCTTTTTTCCCTGCTCCTCGATGTCGGCTTCTTCTAATAACCGGGGAAAATATATTCTGACGGTTGTGCCTTGCCCCGGTTCGCTGTAAACGTTTATGAAACCATTATTTTGTTTCACGATTCCATAGACAGTCGGCATGCCCAGGCCGGTGCCCTTGCCAACTTCTTTTGTCGTGAAAAACGGCTCGAACAGGTTGTCCAGCACATGCTTGTCCATACCGCAGCCGTTGTCGCTTACCGCAAGCATGACATACTGTCCAGGGACAAATCCTACATGATCTGCGCAGTATTGTTTGTCAAACTCGATGTTTTCCGTCTCTATAACTATTTTGCCGTTGCCTGTGATGGCATCGCAGCAATTAACAACGATATTAGATAGGATCTGTTCAATCTGAGAAAAATCCATCTTTATCAGCCAGGCATTCTGGCAGGGCTTCCAGAGCAGGTCGATATTCTCGCCGATAAGCAGATGCAGCATTTTGAGCATGCCGGATACGCTATCGTTGAGGTTCATGGAAACAGGGGCGATGGTTTGCTTCCTTGCAAAAGCCAGCAGCTTGCGCACCATAACCGCAGAGCGTTTACCGGCATCCTGAATTTCCTGAACGCTGTCATACATGGGGTCGGAAGATGGCAGCACCTCTGCCATCATTTCTGCATACCCGTTGATGATGGTAAGCATGTTGTTAATATCATGGGCCACACCGCCTGCCAAGCGTCCCACAGATTCCATCTTCTGGGCTTGGTTGAGTTGAGCCTGCAGTTTTTCTTGCTCTTTTTCAGCCTGCTTGCGCTCGGTGATATCGCATAACTGCTCTATGATATATACCACGTTGCCATCTTGATCCAAAATGGGGTTACTGCGACAGATGAGATGTTGGCCCAGTTCCGGTACATATTTTTCCAGCTCCGCAGGCTTTTTGGTTTTCAATGCATCCCGGGTGGCACAGAGATCGCATTCGCTCTCCCGCCCGATCAGCTGGTAGCATTTCCTGTTTTTGATCGCTTCCGGGGAAAGACCTATCGCATTGTATCCGGCCTGGTTATAGCGCTCAATAGTGTGATCGGGCTTCTGAATCGCCAGGATATCGGGGATGCCGTTGATGATGCCTTCAAGGAGAATATTGTTCTGGACAAGAGCATCTTCGGCCTGCTTTCTCTCCGTGATGTCCCGGCATATACCCTGCACCCTTACCGGGTTATTGTTTTCATCAAAAACCAGCTTGCTTTTGTCCGAAACCCACGCAATGCTTCCATCCGGGCGGAGGATACGGCACTGTCTTTTTGCAGCGCCTGTTTCCCGCAGCTGCTCAAACGCCTGCCGCGTAAGGTGCTGGTCTTCCGGGTGCACAACCTCCTGCAACAATGTTGGGTTTTTATTGAAATCCCGCAAGGGCCGGCCGTAAATTTCTTCAGTGGCAGGGCTAAGGTAAATGAGCTCAAGATCCGGCCATGTCAGTGACCATACTCCGTCGCTTATCCCTTTCAATATATCGTTTGTATGTTCCAACCCGCCGCGCAGCTGCTCGTTTTCTAACTCTGCCTCAATCTGCTTTACCTGCAATTCATGAAATTGCTGTTGAATTTCTTCTCGCGACATCGTGTCCAGGTCGGGAAAAGGTATGGTTTTGGCCTTTTTTTCTGCTTGTTCGCGGAGTTGTGCCGGATCGAGAAATGAAATATTATTGGACCCGGGGCTGGGGTTATTTTTATTTTGCTCCGTCATAATTGTCTCCAGGGGATGGTAAAGGGTCAGCAATACCATCGGATAGGTCTTGATACCAGTATGGCTCTTTGGTATGCATCATCAGAAACTGTTTGGGATGTTCAGTATGTTTGAACCCTGCGATATTTTTTGTGGAATTGACTTGCAAAATAAGTGCCAGTTTTTGTTTGAACTTTTGATAACCGCCTTGCTATCAGCTTTTGATAAGCACTGCCAGTAATTTGGTTGCTTAAGAAACAAGGAAGGGGAGCCTCTTAGGGAATACATATTGTCAGAAAATTTACCCCATTTGTATGATTTTTCAATACAGTATTATAAAATCAGGCAAAACTGATGCCTATTTACATGATAAGCATTGTTGTTAAGCTTCTACCTTGAAAATATATTACTGTCAGAGTGCCATACGGCTATGGGCTGGCAGTAATGCGTTTAGTGCCGGAGTGCATTGCCAGATTCAATGTGCAAATTCCAGGAGACCCGGGAATACTGTCCGTACTGGCAAGTATGCTGCATTTTTAGGTCACTATAATTTCAACTGGTATAAAATCAAAGTCAGATCACATCTCGAAACCGAAGTGGCAGGAAAAACAACGGGCTGAAAAAACGAGTGGGCGGAGCTGGAGATCTTTGGCGATACCACCATTGAATGGGAGTTCCGGATAAAAGAACGGCGCGATGAGATCGCGCGATTGACCGGATTTATATTTTATCCGGGCATTCGTCATCTTAAAGATCAAATTCCGGATAATGTTCTTTGGCGCAATCCGGGCAAATGCTGTGGCTGAATGCTGCATAAGAATGCTCCTGCACATAAGCTTCCAGCCTTTTCCAATACCCCTGGTCATCCCGAATACTCTTGCAGTGGCTGCAGATGGGAAGAAAACCACGCAGTGTTTTTACTTCTGCAGCAGCCTGTATCAGTTCTTCAATGACTTTATCCCGCTCTTTTTCAGCGGCCTTCCGCCGTTCGATTTCCTGTTGGGCAAGGGTCAGTTCCTCCCCGATTTCAGCCACCTGCTTTAATATGGCCAGAACTGGCCGGTTTTCAATTTCGACCCCTTTTTTTTGGCTTTGCCAATAAAGGTAGCCGTAAAGAAACGGCAGGGCAAACAAGGTGATAATAAAACGGCCGATCAAGGTGCCGGACATGATACTCAGATATTGAGGCGACCCAGCAAAAGCGCCGGTGCTAAAAAGAATTACATCGAGCCACATGACCCCCAGCAACGTCAGAAATGTTCGCAGCCAAAGTTTCATGCGCAATGCCGGTCTGCCAAAAAATTCCCAGGCTATGGCCAGAAAAATCAGATCGACAAAGGTAGTTGCAACCGAGGCGATATTGATTCGCAGGCTGGGTATTGGCACATAGGTAAGCGAGGCTTTACCCATGAGATTCATCTGATAGTGCAAAACCACTGCCACCAGGGGGACCATGATGGAGACCCCGATCACGGTGGAAATGGCGATTCTGGTTGCCCGGGGCCCGTCAAATACATAAACGACAAAAATCCCCAAAAGCAGGGCGGTATAAAATACGGTCGATCCCACGACAAACGTTATGCCCAGCACTTGAACCGTCACTCCGGCGTCGGTGACCCAAGACATGATGGCCGTAATGCCTCCTATGAGGGCAAAAAAATGCACCGGCCCGAATCGGTGCCGGAGAGAATGGGCACCAAGTACCAGAAAGTAAACCACCATTGTTTCGATAACGAGGATGATGACTTCATTGGACATGGATATTCCCTCAGAGAAAAAGCGCTTTGTCTGCGTTACAGGTGATTAAGAAAATTATAAATATTTTAAGAAGCCAGGGCCTCTCTTACTTTGGCCGCCAGCTTGTGGTTGGAAAACGGCTTTTCAATAAAGTTCAGCCCCTCATCCAGAACCGTATGGTGGGCGATCACATTTTCTGTGTAACCGGACATAAATAGCGTCTTGATATCCGGGTAGAGGTCGTTGAGTTGCTCGGCAAAATCCCGGCCGTTCATTTCCGGCATGATGACATCGGTCAGCAGGAGGTCGATTTTGCCGTCGTGCGCTTTGGCCAGTTCCAAGGCCTCGCTCGGGCTGTTTGCCGTAATGACTTTGTAGCCAAGTCTTCCAAGCATGATGCGGGTGAGATTCAAGACAACGGTTTCATCTTCTAACACCAGGATGGTCTCTCCACGGCCTTTCAACAGGATATCTTTCTGTTTTTCCTGCTCCTGGATATTGGCTTCTTCCGAAAACCGGGGAAAGTATATTCTGACGGTCGTGCCTTGTCCCGGTTCGCTGTAAACATTTATAAAACCATTGTTTTGCTTCACGATTCCATAGACCGTCGGCATGCCCAGGCCGGTGCCCTTGCCGATTTCCTTTGTCGTGAAAAACGGCTCGAACAGGTTGTCCAGCACATGCTTGTCCATGCCGCAGCCGTTGTCGCTTACCGCAAGCATGACAAACTGCCCGGGGACAAATCCTGCATGATCTGCGCAGTATTGTTCGTCAAATGAAATATTTTTGGTCTCTATGGTTATTTTACCGATATCTGAAATGGCATCGCGGGAATTGACAATGGTATTGACAAGGATCTGGTCAATCTGGGAAAAATCCATCTTTATCAGCCAGGCATTCTGGCAGGGCTTCCAGAGCAGGTCGATGTTCTCACCGATAAGCCGCTGCAGCATTTTGAGCATGCCGGATACGCTGTCGTTCAGGTTCATGGGGACAGGGGCGGTGGTTTGCTTCCTTGCAAACGCCAGCAGCTTACGCACGATAACCGCGGAGCGTTTACCGGCATCCTGGATTTCCTGAACGCTTTCATACATGGGGTCGGAAGATGGCAGCAAATCGGCCATCATTTCTGCATAACCGTTGATAATGGTGAGCATGTTATTGAAATCATGCGCCACGCCGCCGGCCAGACGTCCCACGGATTCCATCTTCTGGGCCTGGTTGAATTGGGATTGAAGTTTTTCCTTTTCTTTTTCGGCTTGTTTTTGTTTGGTGATGTCAGTGGCCATTTCAAAACGGACATTCCTGCCATCGGGCCATTCTATGATCCTGTTAACAATAGAAAAGTACCTTTCGAGCTTCGGGTTGTAGTATTCCCAATAATGCGACAGCGGTTTTTGCTTACGGATAATATCATTGGTGCAAAACGTGCATGGCTCATCAATGCCTTGAAACTCCTTGTAGCAGATGGCCCCGACACAATCCCTCTGCAGGATGTGTGCAAGTTTCGGGTTCACATACAGAATTTCGTATGTCTCTGGGTCAGAAATATAGATGTTCTCTTCGATACTGTTGAAAATGGAAAGAAGTTGTTGGCGCTCCCGTTTAATTTCTTCTTCTGATTTTTTCTTATACACTGCTCCCGCGATGATCCTGGATATCGCCAGAAGAATCTCCACATCCTCTTCAGGCCATTCTCGATGAAACCGGCACTCGTCAAAACCTATAAATCCATGGTAGCGACCTGCAACGAAGAGAGGAACCGATAGAATAGAGCAAATGCCCTGGGGACGGAGAAATTCCTTGGCTCCTTCGTCGGGAATATCTTCAACGTCTGAAAAGCAGATAGTCCCCCCCTCCTTGAGCGTCGCCATCCACCAGGGAACGGCCGACGAAGGCAGGCCCTGGAGGTTATCTTTCTGAGGAGATTCCTCCAGGGAACACCACTCAAAGGTGTTATCCATGCTGTCTGTTTCGTGATGGTGTTCGAACAGGTAGACACGGCTGACATCAAGAGTTTCACCAATGATTGTCAGGGAATCGTTTATAAATAGCTCAAGATCTTCATATTGTGCTGCCATGGTTGATATCCGTGAAAGCATCTGTTCGTAAATCAGCCGATGCCTAAGTTTTTTCTCCACCCGCTTGCGGTCGGTAATATCCCGGGTCACCCCCTGGAGCCCGATAGGGTTGTCGTTTTCATCTCTTACAAATGAAGCGTTTACGGAAATCCAAAACTTGGTGCCGTCGGCCCGGTAGTGCTCTGCTTCGATGATCCGCGATCGATTTTTGTCGATTGCCGGATCTTTTTCTTTTTCTAATTCCTCGGTAAAAAGCGCGTAAATTTTTTCCATGGATTCCGGCGTAAGGCGTTCTTCGAATGATCGATTCATATGCTCGGCCACCGATTCGCCCACCATTTTTTCCACCGACGGACTGAGATAGGTAAGCTGCATGTTGAAATCCATGATCCAAACTACATCTGATATATTTTCGGCTATTTTTCTATATTTTTCCTCGCTCTTTCGCAGCGCCTCCTCCGCCTGCTTGCGCTCGGCATTGGCAAATAACTGTGCAACCAGATTTGTAATAGCGCTTAAAAAAGATTCTTCATCGGTATGCCACTTACGAATCGGGCCGCGATGCTCTGCAGATAAAACGCCAGTTAAGCATCCATCCTGTTGAATGGCTGAATCAAGTAAAGAGCTTATCTGCAGCGGAATAAAATAATTGTCGGTCAATTCCTTTGTGCGCATATCGTTTTGCGCATCATCTGCATCAATCTGGCTGTCTTTGCGCAGCGCTTCAAAATATGAAGGGATGTCGGCGGTATTCAAAACTTCTATTTGAGAATGAAGACCGGAGACTGCGTCATACAACATTCGGCGTTGTAATTTTGTATTATCCTCCGAAAGCTGCCAGACACTGACCCTGTCAACCTGTAAAGTTGCAGCAAGTTTGCTGGTTAATATATTCAATGCACCATCAATACTGCTGTTGACAATGGATTCTTCAAAAGTTAGTTGGGCAATCAGATTACGCTGCATTTTTGCCCGTTCCGCACTTTTCCTGTTTAACTCTTCGGCTCGCTTACGCTCGGTGATGTCGCGTGATACGCCGTGCATGCCTATCAATCGACCTTCATCATCGCGAATTGCTGCAGCAAGGGTCTCAAGCCACCGGGTTGAGCCGTCCTTATGCCGGTACTCCAGCTCGATGGTGACGCTGCGACTGAAATCAGCCGAGTCCGTTTCTTCAAGGGCATATTCCTTCGACAGTGCCTCCATGGCTTTTTCTTGTGAGGCATGCGTCAGCATGTCGGCGAGGGTATGTCCTACTCGTTCTTCCCGGGTGAAACCCAGGATTCGCTCATCAGATGGGCTGATGTAGGTAACCCGCATCTCCAGATCCGAGGTCCAGATCACATCATTCATCTGTTCTGTCATGAATCGATATTTTTCTTCACTTTCGCGCAGTTTATGTTCAGCCTGTTTTCGCTCTACTATTTCGCCGATTAAATCGGCTGCGGACCGGATTCTCCGCTTGGCAAGATCAATGATAAACGGCGGGCGGGTTTCATAGCTTCTTGCGTTTTGCCGCAGCGTCTTTTTGGAAACCGCGTATTGCGAAGCCAGACGGTCAAGCGTGGCGAAATCTGTCGGCGGGTTGCCATATCCAAAACTAATGGCGCCGATTACGTCACCGCCGGCACGGACAGGGACAGCATAGAGTCGCAGCCCTCCGGAGCACTCGGCATCTACCGGATTGCCTGTTTCGATGCATTGTTTGGAAATATTCCAGCAGGATTCATGGCAAAGCCATTTTCCGCAGGCAAGGGCCTCTTCATTGTCATTCGTGCTGCACAAGCTGCGGGATGTCTGGTCCATAAAACGGCACCAGGAGGAAGTAAATATACCCAGGGCATAGTCGCCGTTTTTTTCATAAACTGCAGCGGACGTACCTAACATTTCAAGGTAGTCATTGACAATGTTTCTGAGCGTTTCTTTTTCAACCGAATCAAGTATCAGGCGACGGGTATTGAGATTTGTCAAATCACCGTACGGCATGGCATTCGTTTCTGGCGAAATCTCTTTAACAGGACCAACCAATTGATCACCGGAGAGCATCCATTCGATTTTCTGAAGGTCTTCTTCATTATGTTTCCGTTTTGCAATGTTGGATGCAAAACCTTGATAGTATAAAACATTTCCGTTTTTATCCGTGACGGCCTTCGCACTGAGAGATATCCATACCCCCTTTCCGCTGCGGCGACGCCACTGACATTCGTAATCGCTTACTTCTCCGTAGGTTTCCAGAAGGGTTTTTGCATTTTGCCGGTCATCCGGATTGACATAAATTTGATTGCTCAAATCCGTTATGGATTCAATCAAGTCGCTGGGTGTGTCATATCCCAGCATTCTGGCCAGGGTTCGGTTGGCGGATAAAAACCGTCCTTCAGGCGTGGTCGTATAAATACCAATGGGGGCGTCCATCAGCAGCTCAGGAGCAATCAACTGGGTCTGATGGTCCGGTTTTTCCTTTTTTTTAGTGTCTGGATCGCTTCCAGGCATATTCTTCCTCTATTCTTGCATTAAATAATCAGACACATATTGCTGCCGGGAATGGCGGGCAATCCTATCACTGATTATTAAACAGTTTCGGCAGGGACTTTCTATGCTTCAACGGGTTTATTTTATTAAATTTCACCATGCGGCTATCTATACGTAATAAATTGGGCTGAAAGACAGCTCATGGTAGATGATATTTTATCTTTAATATTGTGCAAATTAGGTGCCACAATTTATATTGTTTGTTATAAAAACCGAACACGAGCATTGTAATGGTCTGAAGACCCCTTGAATCGGTCATTGGGGGCAAATTCTTTTATTGGAAGAATTTAGAAAATGACAAGTTTGTTCGTGGGGAACGCTTTTAGCAGATTCACGCAAGCTTTTTGCGTCTGATTATAAAATACTTTATTAAAAAATCATACAAACCTTACTGCTGGAGATACAGGAAGTTATATGTTGGCCATAAAATATCGGCATGGAGCACAGGAGTTTTCTGTTATTGAAAGTGCACTTTGCATTATGCCTCCCGATAGATGCCCCTCTGGAGTGCACCATAGTGGCTATATTCCTCTTATCGACAACCCCTCCCGTCGTGCACATTGCCAGGACAAGTGCAGTCCGTTGCGGCCTCTACAAAAGCAGGGTTGGATACTTGCCGTTATAGAAAACGACTCTGTTTCGGCGGACTATGTGCCTTTACCCCAGCAGCGTCAGTTCTTACCGTCCCCCAGGGCGAAATCTCTTATATGCTTTGCTGATATTCTTGGAGCTTCGAGCATGGGGGCATGCCCCACGTCATCCAGGATCACCAGGCGGGAATCGGGGATCAGCTTATCAAACAACGGGGCATTTTTCGCATCGACCAGCCGGTCATGCCGGCCCCATATAATCAGGGCGGGGGCATGGATAGAGCTCAGACTTTCCCTGAAGCCGACATTTTCATT
>JAABUA010000052.1 GCA_011389515.1 Desulfobacteraceae bacterium | reverse complement strand
CGGGAGGAAGTATTGGACATCCTGCGCCTGTATTACCAGGGTCTGACAGATAAAATTGAAGTCAAACTCCACGGCGCAGCCACCGGAGAATAAGTTATTCCTGGTACACCAAAAGCGTTCGTCCCTCCTTATCGTAAATACCGCCCGGCGATTGCCGGGCGGTATTTATCATTAAAACACCGTGCATGGTCAAAAAACTGCGTTAAAACTTGCTGCAATTGCACCTCCGCGTTATTATTTCTGATTATGTTCAAAAACCCCAACAAAGGAGTAAGAAATGAAAAAACAACTGTTATCCTGTCTTCTTTTTGCAGCATTCCTGTTCTTTTCCACGAGCCCGGCATTTTCCCAGACCACCTGGAACGCCAATTCAGTCTGGCCTCCCGGCAACCATCAAACCCAGGCCCTTGAAGAATTTTCCGCCATGGTAAAAGAGATGACCGACGGCGAGCTGAACATCATTGTCAGCAGCGGGGGAGCCCTGGGATTTAAGGGCCCGGAACTGCTGGGCGTCGTCCGGGACAACCTCGTTCCCGTATCTGACATGCTCATCAGCGGGGTGGCCGGCGATGAGGCGATTTTCGGTGTGGTTACCATGCCCTTTCTGTGTCGCGACTTTGAAGAATCAAAACAGCTCAATGAAGTCGCCCGCCCTTACTTTGACAAGGTCGCCGAAAAATGGAACCAGAAAATTCTCTATATTTCTCCATGGCCCGGCGCCGGTCTCTGGACAACGGACAAAATCCAGTCCGTGGAAGACATGAAGGGCCTTAAAACCCGAACCTATGACAAAAACGGCGCACTGGTGGTTGAAGCCACCGGCGGCACGCCGTACGCCCTTCCGTTTGCCGAAGTATATTCAGCCCTTGCGACCCGCATGATCGACTCGGTGATCACCTCAACGCCCACCGCCGTTGATGCCAATTTCTGGGAAGTGCTCGATTACTACCATCCTCTTAACATTACTATCGCCACCAACATGGTTAACGTAAACCTCGACGCCTTCAACCGCCTGGATGAAAAAACCCAAAAAGCCCTTGTGGAAGCAGGCAAAAAAATGGAGGCGGCCATGTGGGAAAAGGTTGCGGAACTCGACCGGGAGAAAGAACAAATTTCCAATGAAAACGGTATCGAAACCATCGCGCCATCTGATGAACTCATGGATGCCTTGACAGAAATCACCGCAGACATCCGCAAGGACTATCTTGATGATGCCCCCCCGGAAGCGCGGGAAATCGTCAATGCCTTTCTGAAAGAAGTCGGTCGCCAGTAACGACGGTACAACCCATGCCCCGGAAAATCCGGGGTATGGGACTAAAATAAACCTATTAAATCAGAACCCACCGCAACATTCGGATCGGTTTACGATCGTGGCGGCGTCTTGTTTCAAACCGCAGACATACTCGCGTGTTTTGAGGATTGAAATAAGACGCCAACAAAGATATTGGGTTGAAAGACAATGTTGAGATCGGTGCTACCCGTTAGCGCGTCATCCGTATTGGAGATATCCAAATGAGCCAAACCATGAAAAAACTGATCAACGGCATCGATTTTTTGTCCGGCCTCGGGGGGCTGCTTACAGGCCTTATGATGTGCGCGGGCGTCGGGCTTATTGTAACCGAGATCGTTTACCGCGGCGTATTCAACCAGACCACCTATGTTGCCGAGGAATATGCCGGTTACCTGATGGCAATGCTGACCTTCTGCGCCATGGGATACACCCTGCGGGAACGCGGACACATCCGGATGACGTTCATTCATAAGCTGATTACCGGCAGACCGAGGGTGTATCTCGACATGATCTGCATTGTCATCGGGTTTTGCTTCTGCCTGGTACTTACCTATCATACCGCGACATTTTTCTGGGATGCCTATACCGGCGGGCAGCGTTCCATGCAGATATCCCGCACCTTTCTGGCCATCCCGAAATTTTTTCTGCCGTTGGGGGCTTCCATTCTGACCCTGCAGTTTCTGGGAGAATTTCTAAAGGGCATATGCATCCTTCGAAAGGATACGGAAGGCATCACGATAAAAGAAGAAGCCACGGATCAGGGCAGGTAACCCGTTTTACAAAACGCACCCAAAACGTATTGACACAGGAGAAACAGTTTGGACCTGGCGACGATATCGATAGCGATTATACTCTTGATGATCATTCTCCTTGGAGGAAGCGTCTGGATCGGCATATCCCTGTTTTTGATCGGATTCGGTGGTCTTTTCATATTTACCGAGGTGCCCCTGGGCCGTCTTTTGAGCAACTCCGTGTGGAACAACACCAACGGTTCCGCCATGATGGCGCTGCCCATGTTCATATGGATGGGTGAAATCCTGTTCCGAAGCCGGATTTCACAAAACCTGTTTAACGGCCTGACCCCTTGGATGGATCGAATTCCCGGGAGGCTTCTGCATGTAAATATTTTGGCCTGCACCTTCTTTGCCGCCGTCAGCGGCTCCTCGGCGGCAACAACCGCCACGGTCGGGAAAATCACCGTTCCCGAACTCAAGGAGCGAGGTTACCAGCACCGGCTCTCCATCGGGTCGCTTGCAGGAGCAGGCACCCTGGGGTTCCTGGTACCGCCCAGCATGATGATGCTTGTGTACGGAATCATCGGCGATGTGAGCATCGGCCGGCTCTTTATCGCGGGGATTCTTCCGGGAATCATGATCGCTTCACTCTTCAGTGGCTACATCTTTTTCCGGTGCCTTATAAACCCTTCACTTGCACCGGCCCGGGCGGAGAGCTACACCTGGATTCAACGGTTAAAGGGATTAAAGGATATCGCACCGGTCGCCATTCTTATCGCGGGCGTACTGGGGAGCCTTTATGCCGGCTGGGCCACCCCTACGGAAGCGGGGGTCGTCGGCGTGGTCGGGGCGATGCTTTTTGCCATTTTCACCGGCAGTATGGACCGTCAAGTATTCATGGCAAGTATCAAAGGGGCGATCAAAACAGCGGCTATGATCATGCTCATCGTCATGGGCGCAGGGTATTTTTCCGTGGCCATCGGGTTTCTGGGCATCACGAGGCAGCTTACCATGTTCGTGGCGGAGATGGGGCTCTCCCCGTACATGCTGATCCTCATCCTGACGCTCGTGTATCTTGTTTTGGGCTGCCTACTGGACGGTTTTTCCATGATCGTGATGACCACCCCGATCTTCCTGCCCCTGGTCACCTTTGTCGGATTCGATCCCGTATGGTTCGGCATATACATTATCCTCATGATCGAACTGGCCCAGATCACACCACCGGTAGGTTTCAACCTGTTTGTCATATCCGGGCTGACCAATGAGGATATCCTGACCATCGCCCGTGCAGCGCTTCCGTTCTTTCTGATACTCTGCGCAGCCACGGCCATCGTTACCATTTTCCCCCGGTTCGTCCTGTTTCTGCCGAACCTCATGTAGCACGAAAGGTCCCTGCAAATGAAATATATCGACATCAACTGCGACATGGGGGAAAGCTTCGGTGCCTATACCATCGGTATGGACAAGGAAGTGATCCCCCATATTACATCCGCCAATATCGCCTGCGGATTCCACGCCGGAGACCCCATGGTTTTGCGCCGAACGGTCCGAATGGCATCCGAAAACGGGGTGGGGGCCGGGGCCCATCCGGGATTTCCGGATCTTCTGGGTTTCGGCAGGCGCAAAATGGAATGCACCCCAGACGAAATAGAGAACTACGTCATCTACCAGACAGGCGCAATCCGGGCGTTCTGCGATGTTGAAGGCATTACATTGCAACATGTCAAGCCCCATGGCGGACTTTACAACATGGCGGCGGAAAACGAGAAACTCATCGAAACCATTGCAAAAGCGATTGCATGTGTCGACCGGAACCTGATCATGGTGTGCCTGGCGGGCCAAAATGCCCGACGGTTTCGTGAAATTGTGGAAAACGCGGGGATTCAGGTAATGTTTGAAGCCTTTCCGGACCGGGCGTATACACCGGAAGGAACCCTTGTTTCACGAAGCAAACCCGGCGCGGTGATCTATGATCCAAAGACAGTGGCAGAACGGGCGCTGATGATGGCTGCAAAAGGCATGATCGAAGCCGAAGACGGCAGCATGCTTACCCTGGAAGCCGACACCCTGTGCGTTCACGGAGATACGCCCGATGCGGTCGATCTTGTGCGAAACATCCGTGAAACGCTTGAACGAAACGGCATAACGGTTGTGCCCATGGGGGAAATCATCTCCCTGAAACAGGGGGAAAAAATTTTATGACGGAATCCCTTTTTGCACGCCCCCGCATACGGATCAGCGGCGACAGGGCATTTCTGGTGGAATACGGCGACGCCATTGATGAGCGGATAAACGAAAAAGTCCGCGCCATGACCGAACTGCTCAGAAAGGCGTCCCCCGAAGGGGTCGACCTGATCCTGCCGGCATACCGGAGCATCGGCATCATGTATGATCCGCTGAAGACTTCGCACCATAAAATATGCGCTATTTTGAACGATCTGGAAGCGCACATGGGTGAAATGGTCATTCCGGAACCCCGTACGGTGGATATCCCGGTCTGCTATGGCGGCCAGTACGGCCCGGACATCGAATTTGTGGCAGCACACAACCATTTGAGCGTCGATGAAGTCATCCGCATTCACACGGCCGGTCCCTATCGCATCTATACCATCGGCTTTGCTCCCGGATTTTTCTACCTGGGCGGTCTTGATCCGCAGCTCCACACCCCGCGCATGGAAACACCAAGGACCATGGTTCCGGCAGGCTCCGTAGGCATCGCGGAAACGCAGACCGGCGCATACCCTTTAGACAGTCCGGGGGGATGGCGAGTCATCGGACGCACGCCAATAAAGCTCTTTGATGCCGGACGAAAGGACCCGTTTTTGTACCAGGCCGGCGACAGCATCCGTTTCAAGGCCATATCTCCAGAGGAATACGAGCGCATGGCAAAGGGGGAAAATATATGACCGAAATGTTTTTGGTGCATTCCCCGGGCCCCTATACCACCGTTCAGGACAATGGAAGATTCGGGTATGTTCACATGGGCGTTCCCGTATCCGGGGCACTTGACGAATTTGCCTACACCTGCGCCAACCTTTTGGTGGGAAATACAGAGAACCGGCCTGCCCTTGAAATCACTTTTACCGGCCCGCACCTGGAAGCCATGGGTGATGCGGATATCGCACTGACCGGTGCGGACATGGATTTCACCATTAACGGAGAGGCGGCAGGGCAATGGCGCACGATCCGCGTAAAACAGGGAGACAGCCTCCACATCAATCCGGCGCATACCGGATGCCGCTCCTATCTTGCGGTAACCGGCGGCATTTTGGTACCGGAAGTCATGGGGAGCTGCTCCACGTATGTCAGCGGGAAAATCGGCGGCATCAGCGGCCGGGCGATTCGCACTGATGATATGCTTGCACGGGGGGAAGGCGAACCGTTGAAAAAATCGCGCCAAATGCCCTGGTTCCCCCTTTATGCCCCGGATATTCATGTCCGTGCGGTTCCCGGACCACAGGAGGAGTACTTTCGCCAAGGGATGGACATCTTCTTTTCAGAACCCTATACGGTGACGGACAAGGCCAACCGCATGGGGTATCGCCTGGAGGGGCCGGAGGTGTTCCGCGAAGCCGGCGCGCCGCAGAGTATCATCTCAGAGCCATCGATTCACGGAAATGTCCAGGTTCCCCCTGACGGAAGGCCCATTGTCCTGATGGCGGAACAGACCGTCGGCGGGTATGCAAAAATTGCCACCGTCATAACGCCCGACCTTTTCCGGATCGCCCAGGCCCGGCCCGGGGACCGGATCCGGTTTCACCGCGTTACGCTGGAAGAGGCCCACGGGATGTATAACCAGTGGGTGACCTGCAAGAAAGACATCCACCATTTTCTCCAGACGGAAATAAATTCTTGAAAAGCCGGAAAAAAAATGTATTTTTAAAAGAGGTGTGAAAACGGAATTGTCGTTTCCGGTATTGACCCGGAAGCGTGTATATGCAATCAATTATAATATAAACAACGGCAAGTCACACGGGAAAACTCATGGCAAAACCAGTATTGAAAGAACATCTCATCGATCGCCAGTGGTGCAAGGGGTGCATGATCTGCGTACACTTCTGCCCCAAAAAAGTCCTTGAAATGGACGATGAAGACAAGGCTTTCGCGGCCCGGCCCGAGGATTGCATCTGCTGCAGGATGTGCGAGTTAAGATGCCCGGACCTGGCAATTGAATTACGCTGTGAAGCGCCCTTAAAAAAGGACGGGCCGGATGAAAACGAGGGAGGCGGCAATGACTGATGCAATCAAATTCATTCAGGGAAACGAAGCCTGCGTAGAGGCGGCCCTGTATGCCGGCATCAATTTTTTTGCCGGATATCCGATTACGCCATCTACAGAAATCGCCGAGCATATGGCGGTCCGACTGCCCCAGACAGGGGGCAAGTTTCTGCAGATGGAAGATGAAATTTCATCCATGTGTGCCATCATCGGCGCATCCCTTACGGGCAACAAAACCATGACAGCCACTTCCGGACCGGGTTTCTCCCTCATGCAGGAAGCATTAGGATATGCGATCATGGCGGAAATCCCGTGCGTCATCGTCAATGTCATGCGCGGCGGACCTTCTACCGGGCTTCCCACCCACGTCGGACAGGGGGACGTATGCCAGGCCCGTTACGGAACCCATGGGGATCATTCCATTATCACCCTGACCGCTTCCAACCACGAGGATATTTTTCGCATGACGATCGAGGCGTTTAATTTTGCGGAAACCTACCGCACGCCCGTCATCCTGCTGCTTGACGAGGTAACCGGCCACCTCCGGGAAAAAATCGAAATACCGGAACCCGGAAAAATACCACTGGTACAGCGCCTGAGAACGGCCGTAAAAAGCGGCGTCGATTACCACCCCTACCTGCCCCGGGAGGACGGAAGGCTTCCCATGTCAGACTTCGGGGATGTACACCGGTATAATGTGACCGGACTTTATCACGACATGTGGGGATTTCCCACTGACAAACCGCAGATCGTCTACGGCCTGATCCGGCACCTGGTGGACAAAATCGAAAACAATGCCTCTGAAATCACCCGGTACCGGAAATATTACACAGAAGATGCCGAAACCCTGTTCATCTCCTATGGTTCCGCAGCCCGAAGCACCCTGCACCTCGTGGAAAACCGCCGCAGGCGCGGGGAAAGCGTCGGCCTTTTGGAGCTGCAGACCCTGTGGCCCTTTCCGGCAGAAATCGTCCACGAGGCATGCAGGAAAGTACCGCTGGTGATCGTTGTGGAAATGAACATGGGACAGATCACAAAGGAAGTCAAACTCGCGGTGGATAACCCGAAAAAGGTATTTCTGGCCAACCGCATCGACGGGGTGCTGATTACGCCCACCGATATCCGCAATACCCTCCGCGTGATACAGGGAAAAGGAGTCTGATTCATGGCTGCAAAAGATTACATTCGCAAACGCTTTTTCCCGCATATCTGGTGCCCGGGATGCGGGCATGGAACCATACTCAATGGATTGGTGCGGGCCGTTGACACGCTGGGGCTCGACAAGAAAAATATTGTCATGGTCTCGGGCATCGGCTGCAGCGCCCGGATTTCCGGTTATGTGGATTTTCATTCCCTCCACACACTCCATGGCAGGGCGCTGGCTTTTGCAACGGGAGTGAAACTTTCCAAACCGGAACTCAACGTGATTGTTCCCATGGGAGACGGCGACGCACTGGCCATTGGCGGAAATCATTTTATCCATGCAGCCCGGCGTAATATTGAAATGACGGCAATCGTCATGAACAACCGGATATACGGCATGACCGGCGGACAGTTTTCCCCGCTTTCCGGATACGGCACCATGGGAACCACTGTACCATACGGCAATATCGACTACGATTTCGACGTGGTTGACCTGGCAACGTCCGCCGGGGCAACATTTGTGGCCAGGACCACGACCTATCATGTTCATGAACTGGCGGATCTCATTGCCAAAGCCATCAGCCACAAAGGATTTTCGGTACTTGAGGTGCTGACGCAGTGCCCGACCTATTTCGGCAGGCGAAACAAGCTCGGCGACGCCGTTGACATGCTGGAACTGTACAAAAAAGATACCGTTCGGTTCGGATCGAAAAAGAAACAGGAAAATCCGGACCTTATCGAGCGCGGCATTTTCGTGCAAAAGGAACTTCCGGAATACTGCCGGGAGTATGACAAAATCATCTCAAAGGCAAAGCAGAAATAGATTATGGAAAAATGCAGATTGCTTTTTTCAGGTTCAGGTGGTCAGGGCGTGATCACGTCGGCGATCCTTCTTGCCGAAGCCGCCACGCGCTACGAATCCTTAAACGCCATTCAGAGCCAGTCATACGGGGCCGAGGCAAGAGGCGGCGCCACCCGGAGCGATGTGATTATCTGGGACAAGCCGATTTTTTTCCCCAAGGTCAATCAGCCCAATATCCTGATCTGCCTTACCCAGGCGGCGTTTGACAAGTATATTTTCTCCATCCGTCCCGGCGGCACCCTTGTCACTGACAGCCGGTTCGTTAAAAATCCCGGCCTGGTGGATGCCCGAAAAATTGAGCTCCCCTTTTACGACACGGTCATGGAGAAAATCGGCAAACCAGTGGTCTTGAACATATGCCTTCTGGGAGGAATTGTCCGGCTGACGGAACTGGTACGCATAGAATCGCTTGCTTCGCTGATCCGGGAGCGTTTTCATCCATCCTTTCATGAAATAAACGTAAAAGCGCTTGAACTTGGTTTCGAGCTCATGTCCGGGCACGACGTTTTGAAGCAATGATTTCATTTGTCACTGTGGGCGCCGCAGCCCTTTTGGCATCCGGTTTGACCATGTATTCCGGCTTCGGGCTCGGCACCCTTCTTCTACCGGTATTCGCATTATTTTTTCCGGTGGAGACCGCGGTGGTCGCCACCGCTGTGGTCCACGGGGCGAACAACATATTCAAAATCAGCCTGGTGGGCAAACACGCGGATATGGCCATTGTCCTGAAATTCGGCTTGCCCGCGATTTTCGCAGCGTTAGCGGGTGCCGCGGCCCTTGGCGCCATGGCCCAATTCGATCAGATCGCCTCTTACCGCATCGGCTCAAAAACAGCTGTGATCACGCCTTTGAAGCTGATCATGGGGCTGCTCATGCTCACCTTTGCTTTGTTTGAGCTCCTTCCCCGTCTGAAACAACTGAAATTCAGCAAAGACTATCTTTTTCTGGGCGGCCTGCTGTCGGGCTTTTTCGGCGGACTATCGGGGCATCAAGGAGCCCTGCGATCGGCCTTTCTCGCAAAAGTCGGCATATCGACGCAGGCTTTCGTGGGAAGCAATGCCATGATCGGCTTCATGGTCGATGCGGCGCGTATTGCCACTTACACATACCTGTTTGTCATTGCCGGCACCGGTGCCGGAATCGGCCGTGAACAAATGCCCCTTGTACTGACCGGGATCATCGCCGCGTTTGGAGGCGTATTGATCGGCAAGCAATATCTGCACAAGGTAACCATGGGCACCGTTCAGACCATTACCGGTATCCTGCTTATGGGCATCGCATTTGCCCTTGGCGCAGGTCTTATTTGAACAGATTATCCGATTTCTGTGGGTCATTGCTTTTTTCATAGGCTTCATCCGGTGGCAGGCCGCTTTTTGCAGATTCCATGCGGACCAGTTGGTCACATCGCTCATTTTCAGGATTTCCGGAATGCCCCCGCACCCACCTGAACGCCACATGATGCCGATCGAGCAGATCCAGCAGCCGCTCCCACAAATCCGGATTCAGGGCCTCGTCTTTGTTGTTTCTCATCCAGTTGTTCCTGCGCCATTTTTCCGCCCATCTTTTGGTCACGGCGTCCACCACGTATTTCGAATCGCTGAAAAGAATGATATTTGATGGTTTTTCAATCGTTTCAAGCGCCTTGATACAGGCGGTAAGTTCCATGCGGTTGTTGGTGGTACGCCGATATCCCCCGGAGATCTCCTTTCTGGCCGCACCGTCATCGATTACCGCCCCGTATCCGCCGGGCCCGGGATTGTTGAGCGCCCCGCCGTCCGTATGAATGACAATCGTCCCGTTTCCGGGTGTAACAGAAAAAAGAGACGATTCCGAATGCGTGTTTTTCTTTTGAGACGGCCCGGAAGCGGGTTTTCCAATTCCTTTTCCCCGAAGAAAGGCCTCCGCCTCCTTTCTTTCGGTAAATCCCCTGTACACCGCGCCCGGAAATCCGTTCACCTGGGCCCAGGCACCGTCTTCACCGAACCACGATGTGTAAATACCCGGCCTTCGGCCCCGGTATACGGCATAGTATTTCTTCTTTATCCCTGTTTTTTCCATACCTCTTTTTCGCACATGACAGAAAGGGCCACAAGCATTAAATCCGATTGTGTTTGACCTTTTCCGGATGGCCTGGTTAGAATGAATACGATTTCCCGGCCTTTCGATTCCATTCATCCCCGGAGGGGATAAAGCGTACAGCCGGTGGTTTCAACCACCGATCTGAACAGGATATAACAAAAACCCGGAGTCCTGAAGGGACGACACCAAATTTATGTCGTCCCTTCAGGACTCCGATACGCGAAACATAACGCCTTACCGGTGGTTGAAACCACCGGCTGAATGATATGCTTACGGGGCATATATACGGTAAAACCCAACACAGGAGGCACCCATGATCGGCGCAATTGCAGGAGATATCATCGGATCGGTTTACGAGGGCAGGCCGATCAAAACAAAGGATTTCCCCCTTTTCCACCCCGCATGCCGCTTTACGGACGATTCGGTATTGACCATTGCAGTTGCACGAGCCATCCTTGAAAACACCGACTACCGCAGCTGCGTCCATGAAACCGGTAGGCGCTATCCGAACGCGGGATACGGGGGCACCTTTATCCGCTGGCTGCTCTCCGATAATCCCGAACCGTATCACAGCTGGGGGAACGGTTCGGCCATGCGTGTAAGCCCCGTAGGCTTTGCCTTTGACGACATCGACACCGTGACCCAGGAAGCCTTAAAAAGCGCGGCCATTTCCCACGACCATCCCGAAGGGATAAAAGGCGCACAGGCCGTTGCCGCTGCGGTATATTATGCACGGACCATCCGGGACAAAAATACGATCAAAAAGGAAGTCGCCGCCCTTTCCGGCTATGACCTTGACCGGCCCCTTGAAAAAATACGGCCATCCTACGGGTTTGACGTATCGTGCCAGGGAAGCGTCCCTGAGGCGATCATTGCCTTTCTTGAATCGGATTCCTACGAAGATGCCGTTCGAAACGCGGTATCATTAGGCGGAGACGCGGATACCCAGGCCTGCATTGCCGGCGGGATCGCCGAAGCCTTTTACGGCTCTGTCCCCGCCCATATCGCGGGACCCGTAAAAACCCATCTTCCTGCGGATCTGGCATCAATCGTCACAAGGTTCTACGAAAAGTATGAACTCCTCCTTTTGTGGACACGCTGACGCCGCTCCAAGTAACCGCTTTTACACCTTTTTTCTTTGCATAACCAGCAGGACGAAAAGGGCGGCGCCTGCCGCCGCCATGAAAAGGCTTAAGACCTGCCCCATTGTAAGGGCGGCGGCAACAAAGCCGATGTGCGCATCCGGCTCGCGGAAAAATTCCACGAAAAACCGGGCAAGACCGTATCCCACAAGAAAAACGGCAACAAGCGCCCCGCGAAGCCGCACCTTCAGGCTCAGGAAAAACAGGACAATAAACAGGACGACCCCTTCCAGGAACGCCTCGTATAATTGAGACGGATGTCTGGGATATGGGCCGGCACCCGGAAAAACCATCCCCCACGGCACGTCCGTGACACGGCCGTATAATTCGCCGTTGATGAAATTGCCGATCCGGCCGAAAAAAAGACCCGGGGTGGCGGCCACCGCCCCCATGTCGGCCAGCATGAGAAACGATTTTTGTCGCACACGGGCAAACAGGGCGCCGGCAGTGAAAAGGCCGATAAGCCCCCCATGAAAGGACAACCCCCCCTCCCATACCGCAAAGATTTTCAACGGATTGGCCAGATAAAATTCCAGGTTGTAGAAAATGCAGTATCCCAGGCGGGCGCCTAACAGGAGCCCGATGATTCCGTATACCAGAAGATCCTCGATTTCATTTCTGTCTATACGGAAAACCCTGCGCCGGGAGAGATACAGAAGGATAAGGTATGCGCAGGTAAAGCCGATGATATACATCAGTCCGTACCAGCGGACCTGCAATGGGCCGATGGTAAATATGACAGGATCGATCATTGGATAGTTCATGTCTCCTGCTTTGCACAGAAAAGCCGCAGAGTCAAGGCCGTAAAACGGTGAAGGGGTCGTTGTAGTACACCCTTTTCGTACAGGCTTGACAGGCGTTTTCATAAAGGCTACGTATTGTTAACCCAATAGAATCCATCTCAACAGGAGAAATGTTATGTATGATTTCATGCTGACACAGCAAGAGCAGGAACTGAAAAAGGAGGTCCGCGCGTTTGTCCGGGAAGAAATCGAAAGCGATTTTCTGAGAAAAATGGACAAAAATGAAATCACCTATCCCCGGGAGTTCGTGGAAAAACTGGCTGACCGAAAGCTTTTCGGCGTCCGGTTTCCGGAAAAGTACGGGGGACGGAACATGAGCTGGGTGGCGGAAGTGGCCGCTGCCGAAGAAATCGGTTGTTTGGGCATGGCCCTTGGCTGCGCGTTCGTCATGCCCTCCATTGTCGGGGAAGCCCTTCACCAATTCGGCACGGAAGAGCAGAAGGAGAAATACCTGAAACCTTATCTTGCGGGGAAACTCGTGTCAGCCGAAGCCCTTACGGAGCCCAGGGGAGGGTCTGATTTTTTCGGCGCCATGACAAAAGCCGAGGACAAGGGGGATCACTTCCTGCTCAACGGTATGAAGCGATTTGTGGTAGGGGCGGAAGGGGCCGATTTTTTTCTGGTTTACTGCCGCACCAATTTCGATGCCAACGCCCATAAGTACGAGCGCATCAGCCTGCTGATCGTTGATCGCGGCCCCGGGGTGGAAACCGAATACCTCTACGGCCTGCTCGGGTGTCGCGGCGGCGGCACCGGACGGCTGGTTTTCCGGGATGTGAAGGTACCCAAGGAAAACCTTGTGGGAGAACTGCACGGCGGCGCCCTTTGCTTCCATCAGATGATGATCCCGGAGCGGCTTACCTCTGCCGCGGGATGCCTTGGCGTATGGGGGGCGCTGGATCTGGCGGTGCGCTACTCCAACCGCAGGCGGGCTTTCGGCAAGGAAATCCGCAAATACCAGGCAATCAGTTTCAACGTGGCCGATTCAATCACCAAGCTCGACGCGGCAAGGGCCATTACCTACATGGCGGCGCGGGCCGTGGATGAAAACTATGCCAACGTGCGAAGACTGGTGAGCGAGGCTAAGAAATTCGCCACGGAGTCGGCATGGGAGGTCGTCAACAATGCCATGCAGATCATGGGGGGCATCGGTTACACGGAAGTCTATCCCATTGAGCGAGCCCTGCGCGACATCCGGCTTGGCATGATCTGGACCGGCACCAGCGAAATCATGAATCTTTTGATTCAGCATGAATACTATCACCAGGTGCTGGACCCCGCATATGACCGCCGGAAGATGGAGGCTGACGCCATGACGCCGGATGAATCGGAAAGGTGCCTGACAGACGAGGACATGGAAAAGGTATTCGGCGGGTTCTAGAACCTGTCTCTTTGAGGCCCGAGGTACTCCCCGATGTACGCCCCGAGGTACTTATCGATGCGGGCGTCTTTTTCAGACCAGATACGATTGAGCCATTGCTGGAAATGGGCCCTGAAATCACGATCATTAAAATAATCGCCCACCAGGTCGGGATTTGTTGGCAGCCCCTGGATATCCACGATGATCTCCCTGCACCGGCCGCAGAAATAATCCCACAGCCCGGGGGTTTTGCCCGGATATATAATGGTGACATCCAGAATCTGCTCCAGCTGGCCGCCGGTAGCGTATAAGACCAGCGCTGTGCCGCCGGCCCGGGGCCGCAGAAGATTTTTGTAGGGGGATTTCTGCTCGCGCTTTTTGGCAGGGGTAAAACGCGTCCCTTCAACGAAATTCATGATGGTAACCGGGTAGGTCTTGAATGTTTCGCACGCCTTGCGGGTGGCGTCAATATCCATGCCTTTCAGGTTCGGATTCTCCTCCATCTTTTTTTTCGGGTATCGCTTCATAATGGGAAAATCCAGCGCCCGGAAGCAAAACCCCATCATGGGCAGCCAGAGCAGTTCTTTTTTGATGAAAAACTTGTACGGGGGGAGCTTGCCGTAAAAGACCCGTATGATCACCAGTATATCGACCCACGACTGGTGGTTGGAAAGCAGCAGGCACCATCGGTTTATCCGGACATCGGACATGCCGTGAACATGAAAACGGGTTCTGGTTAACACCCGGTGCGTCATGTTCACGCAATAGACCCAGCAGGTGCTGGCCATTGTGTCGAGTATCCGATTGAATGCCCGGCGGAGGCGTTTTAAGGGAAGGAGGAATTTAAGTAGACCGAAAACGAGAAAAACCATAAAAATGATCGTCGTAAAAACGATATATAAGAAAAAGGTAATGATCCCTAAAACATATCCGGTCATTTTTCATCCATGCAGAGAGAAATTCTATCCTAACGATATATTCATGGCACACATCCATTTGGGTGTCAATATGTAAAAACACTTGTATTGCGGGATGTTATGAAGATGAAAATGAAGAAGCGATGCGCCTGGTGCGGCGTCGACCCGTTGTATGTTTCGTATCATGACAACGAATGGGGCCTACCCCTGCATGATGACCGGAAACTATTTGAAATGCTCGTTTTGGAAGGCGCCCAGGCGGGGTTGAGCTGGCTGACGATCCTGAAAAAACGGGACAATTACAGAAATGCCTTTGATCATTTCCGCATGGAAACCATCGTATCCTACAGCGCAGAAGATATTGACCGTCTCCTTGCCGACCCCGGCATCGTCAGAAACCGCCTTAAGGTGGCATCCGTCGTATCCAATGCTGCGGCAGCACTGAAAATGATCGATAAATACGGCTCCCTGGACGCATTCCTCTGGCGTTTCGTGGATCACACCCCCATACAAAATCAATGGAAATCGATTGACGAGGTGCCATCCGAGAGCATAGAGTCAAAAGCAATGAGCCGGGAGCTGAAGAAAAACGGGTTCCGCTTTACAGGGCCGGTCATCTGTTATGCGTTCATGCAGTCCGTGGGCATGGTGAACGACCATGTCACGGATTGCTTCCGGTATGAGGAAATACGAAAAATGGGAGGGAGACAATCATGAGCAAACCGGTTTACAAAGCGCTGCTTGATACCATGAAAAAGCGCGGTGGTGAATATTCCGGCATGGATATACCGGAATTCTACGACATGGTGGCGGAACTCTTTACGCCCGAGGAGGCCGCGGTCAACAATGCCATGCCCAGAGGGCCTTTCACGGCCGGAGATCTTGCAACATCCATGGGCTGGGATGTGTCTGAAATGGAAAAGATTCTAGAAACCATGACCGACAAAGGAGTCTGCACGGGGCTCAGGGTCGGGGACGCCACCTGGTATCAAAGCGCCCGGTTCATGCCCGGCATCCTCGAGTTCCAGTTCATGCCGGGGCGCACCACTGAAAGGGACAAAAAAATCGCACGATTGATCCATGCCTACAAAAAAGCCTATGATGAAAACACCGATTTTTCAAAGCCTTCTTTCCCCACCAACCGGGTCATCATCGTGGACCGGATGGTCACGGAAAAAAACCAGGTGCATACCCACGACCAGGTGAATGCCTATATCGACAAATATGATCCCATTGCGGTGAGCTCCTGCTTCTGCAGGCATGCAGCGCTTCTGCGCGATGAAGACATCCACGGCATGCCAAACGATGTGTGCATGCAGTTCGGACTGGGCGCCCAGTTCGCCATCGAGCGCCTGGGCGCCCGGAAAGTAAGCAGAGAGGAGGCCAAAGAAGTCATGAGACGGTCGGAAGACGCCGGCCTGATCCACATGAGCACCAACACGGCCGACGATATCAATTTTATCTGCAACTGCGACCGGTGGCACTGCGTTTCCGTGCTTCATGCACTGGCCAGGCCCAAACCGGGACTGGCTTTCAATTCCGGATTCATGCCGATATTTGCCGAAGAGCAATGCACGATGTGCGAGGCATGCATCGACCGGTGCCCGCCCGGGGCGTTGCGCTTCAATGAAAAAAATACCCACGAAATTGACATGGATCGCTGTTTCGGCTGTGCCGTATGCGCCACGGGGTGCCCGACCGATGCCGTTTCCATGGTCCGTCGGACTGATATTCACGAGGTTCCCAAAGACACCCGGGAGTTGAAAACGGCCCTGCACGCCGAAAAACAAGCATCGTAAATGCAAAACAGGCTGCCGGTTTATGATAGAACCCATCTCAACATAAGGAGGTAGTATGAACAGTCGAATCGCTTCTATCCTGGGACTCAAATACCAGCCGGTAGCGCTGACATGGTCGGATGAAAAGCCGGAAAAAGCGGTAGAGTTCAAGGAAGGGGGCTGGGCGTGCGTCATGTTTTCCTTTGCCAACGCTGCAAAGGGAAAAACGGCCGTATTCAGCCGGAAAACTTTCGGCTGCTGGGGCGGCGGTGTGGGGCTGGGCTTCGGAAACCGGTACGTGGATTTTCCGGGCGGGGAAGAATGCTTCCAATATTTTCTTTCCAGCGGAAACAAACATTCCGAGATGGGGCGCGCGGTGGGAGAGCAGATCAAGCAGGCCCCCGGCTCCGGTGAGTTTTATGAGGATTTCATGGAAGGGGAGCGATACCTCAAAGGACCCGAAGAAACAAAGGCGTTCATCGAAAATCTGCCCATCATCGACATTCCCGCGCAATACGTTGTTATGAAGCCCCTTGCACAGGCCGACGAACAAACAGAAAACCTCAAAACCATTACCTTTCTCACCACCCCGGACCAGCTCTCCGCGCTTGTGGTGCTCGCAAACCACGGACGAAAAACCTACGACAACGTAATCATTCCGTTTGCGGCGGGATGCCAGTCCATCGGAATCCTTGCGTACGCGGAAGCCGAAAGGGAAAATCCCCGGGGCGTGGTAGGCCTCGTCGATCTTTCCGCCAGGAAATCCGTGAGAAAAATCCTTGGGAACCATCTTTTCACCTTTTCAATGCCCCTTTCCCTGTTTCACGAGATGGAGGACAACATCGACGACAGCTTTTTCTTCCGGAACACCTGGAAGGCGTTGGCCGGAAAGAATGAGGATTCACAATAAAACCCTTTCCCGGCTGCGGCAGCGACCGGAATCGTATTTGACTTTTTTTGCAAACGCCAATATTTTTATAAAACTTATGTTGATTTTTTACGCGTCTTACATTGCCGCATCTTACATTGCACTGATGAACGCAAGATAAAGGAAACCCCTTGAGAAAATTGATTTTCGTGATTCTGCTGTCCGGCAGTCTGTTGGCATCTTCCTGCTCATGGACCGCACCGGACTTTGACGAAGATACATGGCGGGAAAAGGTTCTATCGGCCAAAACCGAGGATTTGTATGCGGCCAATCATGACGGCAAGCAGTTTTTCAACCCCTGGATGCCCATGGAAAATAAGGGGTTTTTCACCCTCCTCCGGTGGCGGATGTCCCCGCGCATGGAATATACCGAAGAAGAATGGGAATATCTGCCGGATGTCATCGACAAACCCGCAGCCCGGATCAGGGCCTTAGGTGATGCGGATTTTATTTTCTGGGTAGGTCACGGCACCTTTTTCATGCGCCTGGGCGGTGAGTACTGGCTCACGGACCCGATGTTTTCGGACAGGGCCCTGCTGCCGAAACGGAAAACACCCCCGGGAATTACCATTGACGAGCTGCTGTCCATCACGGATACGGAAACGATCAACGTCATTATCAGCCACAATCACTACGACCACTTAGACAAAAAAAGCCTCGCTTCCCTTCCGGACGATACCCGGTTTTACGTGCCCCTGGGATACAAGGACTTTATCGCCCGGCTGGGAAAAACCGAAATTGTGGAGATGAACTGGTGGCAGTCCATCGACCTTGAAGACGGAACGCGGCTGGTCTGCCTGCCCATGCAGCACTGGACAAGAAGGATCGGCATGGGGTTCAGCGAGGTCCTGTGGGCAAGCTTCCTGATCGACGCGCCGGACGTTTCCGTTTATTTCGACGGCGACGGCGGCTATTTTATCGGGTACCGGGAAATCGGGCGGAAATTTCCCGGGATCGACTACGCGCTGATTCCCACCACCGCGTACCATCCCCGCTGGTTCATGCACTACGCCCACATGAACGTCAACGAAGCCATCGACGCATTTGAGGACCTGGGGGCGTCTTTTTTCATCCCGACCCAGTGGGGAGCCTTTCACCTGGGGGACAACCCTCCGGGATACCCGGCACTCGACCTCAAACGAACCATTGACGAGGAGGAACTCGACCCGGATCGATTCCTGCTCCTGGATATCGGCGGCCTGCACGTGATCGAATAAGCGGATCGGTCAACTGGGCAGATGCTGCTTTACAAATGCCGCAAAACCGTCCCGCTCGTGGGCAAAGGCGTCCGCCAGGGGAGCGGTGTCCCGAAAGTTGATCAAATCCCTGACCACCTTGATCATTTCCGGATTGCCCTCGCAGATATCGGCTGCGATTTCCATCGCTCTCGGCATAAGGCGCTCAGGAGGAACCACTTCGTTGACCAGTCCCCACTCGTATGCGCTCTGGGCGTTGATGAATCTGCAGGTGAATGACATCTGGCGCGCCCGCCTTCGCCCCACGGCCTGCTGGAGCAATTGGGTCATTCCCCAGCCCGGATGGATGCCGACCCGCGCGTGGGTATCGGCAAAAGAGGCGGCCTCGGAGGCGATCAAAAAATCGCAGTTCAGGGCGATTTCAAATCCGCCGGTAATGGCATGCCCGTTGATGGCGCCGATGATCGGTTTGCTGCAGGCAGCAAACAGATCCGGCAGGTCCGATCCGTCGCCGCGGGGATTGAACAGGTTTTCCGTTTGCACGATATCCAGGTCAAGCCCGGAACAGAAGGATTTCCCGTTTCCGGTGATGACCGCCGCCCGAATGGCATCCTCCCGGGTGACTTTTTCCAGGCAGTCATACAGATGGATCAACAGCGCTTGGTTGATGGCATTGCGGCGCTCCGGCCGGTTGAGTGTAATGACGGCCACCTGGTTTTCAACGCGAAAAAGGACGGGTTCAGTCATATCGGCTTATTCTCCTTGGTATACGAAAAAAATTAGAATAAAAACCATCGGCAAGAAATACGGATGGCTTCGTAAATACTACAAGGCATCTCAAAAAAATCTTTTGGCCCAATATCTTCGTTGGCGGTAAAATTTAAATCCTCGGAATACTGCATGGCTTCGTAAATACTAACCGATCCCAGGAAAATATCAAGCCGGAAAAAAGGCGGCTTTTGTCACGCTGCAAAGGGTCGCCATTACCATTTTTTCAGACGCAGGTACCTTTCAGCGGCCCATTCGGGCGCTTCGGCAAAAAGACTGTACAGGGTCGGTACGACCAGAAGGGTCAGAATCGTGGCCAGCATCAGCCCAAAGATAATGACCACCGACAGGGATTGCCAGTACTGTGACGTCTCGCTCACCAGTGCGATTTTCAGATTCCTAAAATCAATGGATATGCCGGTTACCATGGGGATCAACCCCAGCGTCGTTGTAATGGCCGTAAGAATGACGGGCCTGAGCCGGGTGGCCCCGGCGCTGACAATCGCTTCCTCAAGGTTCATTCCCCGCACACGCAGCTTGTTGGTGTAGTCAATAAGCACGATGGCGTTGTTGACCACTACCCCGGCCAGGGAGATCACGCCGACGCCGGTCATGATGATCCCGAAAGGAAACCGCATCACGGCAAGACCCAGATAGACCCCGCCCAGGGAAAGAATCACGGAAACCATGATAATGATCGGCTGGCTGATGGAATTGAACTGCGTCACCAGCACCAGAAAAATCAGAAAAATAGCGATCATAAGGGCTCTGCTTAAAAATTCCTTCGATTCCTGCTCGTGCTCATGCTCGCCGGTAAAGGCAATGTCGTATCCCGGGGGCAGGACATAATCCTTCAGAATCGTTTCGGCCTGCATCTTGGCCACTGCACCGGGAATTTTCGCTTCATCCACGTCGGCTTTCACGGTCACCACCCGCTGGTGGTTGATCCGGTTGATATCCCCGATCGTACCGGTGTAGTTTATATCTGCGATGGTGGTCAGCGGCACGAGCTGCCCCGTGGGGGTGGGGATCATGATTTTACGAAGAACATCCGTCACCCGGCGGTCTTCTTCGGTGAACTTGACGGTGATATCGTAATCGTCCCCTCCCTCCCGGTAGGTGGACACATTGAGCCCGTTGTAGGCGGTCTTGAGCGCGAACCCGACAGCGGACGTGGTCAGGCCGAACAGAGCGGCCTTCTGCCGGTCGATATCCACCTGGACCGACGGCAGGGCGTCCATGTAATCATCCCGGACGTCCTTTACGTGGGGAATTTTCGATACGATTTC
>JAABUA010000051.1 GCA_011389515.1 Desulfobacteraceae bacterium | reverse complement strand
AGAGGATCAACAGGTTGATACGCGCATGGCAATAGGCATCGGTCCGGTGGATTATGTTCCACCCGGAAAAGTCGCAGCCGGTGACGGTCCGGCGTACCGGGCATCCGGAAAACTGCTGGAAAAAATGAATTCCCCCCGGCAGGGGCGCCTCCGGTGCGCGTTCGCATACCGTCGGGGGCATGAAAATGAAATGCAGCAATGCAAGCCGGACGAAGATCTTGTCGATGCCGTCGTGCGGCTTGCCGGTGCCATTGGCGACAGGTGGCATGGCCGCAGGGCTTTGGCGGTAACCGGCGCCCTGAAGGGATGGTCGCAAGCGCGGATTGCTGAAAACTGGCCCGGACGGATCAGTCGCCAGGCCGTGGGCAAGCACCTTGAAAGGGGCGGTTGGCATGCCATCTCCCATGCCCTTGGCGTGTTCGAAAGGAAAATGGTTTGCTGTAATTATGATACGTCTTCCAGGCCATTCAAAGAAGCGCTTTAGAAGTCCGAACCTTTTCGACTGATGGGCGTCATTACGATGCGTATGCCCAGGAAGTTCCCCTTGAAGTCCTGGTACACGCTGCCGCGGTAGGAACAGCGAAGTTCGCTGGGGAAGTTGCACCAGCTGCCCCCGCGGATGACTCTCCTGGAGGCCTCTTTACCCGTAACGGGGTTGCCGGGGTCGTAATGATGGTATGCATCTTCATGGTAATAATCGGCACACCATTCATATACATTGCCGCTCATGTCATACAGGCCCAATCCGTTGGGTGCCAATGTGCCGACGGGTTGGGTGGTCATGCCGCTGTTGGTGGAAAACCATGCGATTTCCTCGGGGGCTTTCCCCCCGGGATATTTTTCCTGCCTGCCGCCGCTTCTGGCGGCATATTCCCACTCCGCCTCAGTCGGGAGTCGAAAGTGATAGCGATTGTTGTTGATGGAGGCAAGCTTTAGTGCGAATTCCCTGGCATCATTCCAGGAAACCTGTTCAACCGGGTAATTTCCCCCCATTTTGAACCAGGAGGGATTGCTCCCCCGCACTTTCTGCCAGAAGGAATTGACCATAACCTGCTTCCACTGGTCCTGGGTGACCGGATAGATGCCGAGCCAGAAGCCTTCGATTGTCACCTCGTGAAGCGGGAATTCATCCTTTTTACCCTCGCCGTCCCAGTTGCCGCAGCCCCTTTGGAAACTGCCGGCGGGAATCCATTTGAATTTCATCCCGATGACCGGCTCCTCCCAGGTGTCTCCCGGTTGATGGGACCACGTTGCCTTGGGCCTGGAGGGGGTGTCGCTTTCAATCGCCCGGGAGATGGAATTGTGCCGTCCGGATTCTGACCGTGTTCTGTTTGAAGAGGGATTGTCTGCATGACCAGGTTTTCTGTCTGTTTTTCTCCGCAGGAAGTATTTTCCTCCCGCCGGGTTTACCGCCACCAGGGATTCAAGAATCTGATTGAAATCCCCGGGGCGGTCTTCCGGTTTCATGGAAAGGCATCGCCGTATCAGGGAACGGATTTTCACGGGAATGTCCGTCCGGAGAAAAACAATGCCTTTTTCCTTGATCCGTCGCAGTCGTTCCGAAAAGTTCTCTTTTTCATAGGGGAGGGAGCCGGACCAGATGAAATAGGAAACAAATCCATACGAGAAAACAAGGCTGGTTATGCCGCCGGAGGCACTGTGGGTGATCAGTTCAGGCGCGGACCAGTTCGGCGTAAATTGCGCGCTCGTGGAGGCGGACATGCTGCTGATTCTTTCAATGCCGCCCAAATCCCCTACGACCAGCTTGTTCTTCTGGTTTATCAGCAAGTTGGAGGGCTTCAAGTCCTTGACGATAAACGCATCTTCTGCACGGTCAGACAGGTTTTTCAGGATGTTTGCAAGCTCGGTCATCAATCCCATGGCCTGTTCCGGCGGCACCGGATGATTGTCCAGCACGCGGTCCAGAAGGTTATGCGGGCAGTACTCCATGAGTATGACCAGGTACGCCCTTGCCTCCTGTTTGGAGACCTGTTTGTCGACCAGGTGAAAATCATAGATTTCAACGACGTATTCCCCTTTTATGCGATGGTAGTATTCCTGTATGGCATAGAAATCATGGGATATTTTGGAGTCCAGGTCTTTTTTGCTCCGGTTGGAAACCGAGCGTTCCACCGATATCGGAACGATCTTGACCGCCCTGATCTTCAGGTTGTCTTTGACAAGGAAGACCGAGCCATAGACACCGGATCCTATTTTTTGCACCACGTCGTATGTAGGAAGGCATTTCTTGATGATTGATTCCATCAGGTCTGCTCTGTTGGTCGGGTCATATCAGGTTCAGGGGGGAGGCAATCACCGGATTTCTGCAATGATGAAACTCGTGTTGTCCCGCAGTATTTTCTGTTTTAAGGCATTGTACAGTCTCGTGCCGTTTTCTACCGGATTTGGCATCAGCAGATCGTGTATGTGGCCTTCCGCTAAAGCATCGGTCAGGCCGTCGGAACAGAGAAGGTAATACGACGGCGTATCCAGGTTTTCTTCGTATATGTGAACTTTTCTGATGTTCCAGGCGTTTTTAAAAGCGGGGCCAATGCCCAGTTCGATCACGTTCCGCAGGGGGTGCCCGTTTACGCTTTGCATGTTTATGATTGACTGATCGACCATTTCCTGCACAAGGGAATGGTCATGGGAAATATATTCGATGGCGTCTTCTGTCAACCGGTATATGCGACTGTCACCGGCATTGAAAACGATGACTTTTCCGTCCCCCGCAAGCAACCCGGCCACGGTTGTTCCGCTGTTTTCCGGCAGTTGCAGCATCGCCTCCTCCTGGATGCGGGCAAGGGCTTCAAGCACATGGGGGGGTGAGATCGTATGCCAGTTAATCCGGTTTACTCTTTCGCATACGAATATGCTTGCGATTTCACCGCCATCGTGTCCTCCCATGCCGTCACAGACCGCCAGCATGATATTGTCGGACACGCTTCTGTTTTTTCTCGTGAGAAGGTCTGCCTGAAAAACGGTCTTACCGTCCGATATGGCATCTTCCTGCGTGTTGCGGGGTCCGATCAACATCGCGCTGAATGTCTGACAATCCATTGGTCCGGCTTCCTTGGTTTTTTAGGTGGCTTTTTTTCGCACAGGCTATATTGACAAAATCGCCGGACATATTCAAGCGGGAAAATGATTTTTAACGGCTTTTGTTCCGGATGTTATGTAAAAAGCGTCAACTGGACCTGCTTCGCTTTGGGGCGAAAACTGTCATCAGGGGCGGATTCTTTTATCATGTCCGTTATTTCGGAAATGTAGGGGGAGGGTGTGCGATTTTTCGGCTTCCCGTAAAGGGTTCGGTTTTCTGCCATGCTCAGAAAAAGCATTTTTTCCGCGCGGGTAATCGCCACATAAAACAATCGCCGCTCTTCCGCCATGTCGGCATTGTTTTGCCTATGGTGAAAAGGCACCAGTCCGTCTTCGCATCCGGTAAGAAAAACCACGGGGAATTCAAGCCCCTTGGCGGTATGCATTGTCATCAGGGAAACTTTTTCCGCTTCGGGCCTGGCAAAATCGGTGTCCGTCCGAAGCGCAACGGTTTCCAGAAACGTCGTTGTGTTTTTGCCGCTTTCGTCGGCGATCTGCCTCAGGTATGACAGTGCGTTTTCATGTTTTTCCCCTGAATCTGTAATCTCCGGGAAAAACGTACCGATGATGTGGTCCAGTTTGTCTGAAACCGAAAGCGTGCTGATTGCAAAGGACATTTCGGAAATTCTGGATAAAAAATGATGGATGCGCGTTCTTCCCCCGGTGCTTATTCCTGTTATTTCCAGGCGGTGGGCCTCTGCAAGCATGCCGTTGACCATGTAGCCGTTTTCATACCCCCATGACATCAGGGCGGCCATGTCCCCCGGATCAAAATCCGGCGCCAGCCATACCATCAGCCTGGATAGATCAGGGTATGACCCATACCCCTCAAGGATTTTCATTGTGCAAAGGATTTCCCGGATGCCGGGTAATCCCATGAAATTCTGTTTGTCCGCCCTCTGGTACGGTATGCCGGCCCGGTCAAAGGTTTCTGCAAGCAGATCCCCCTGCGAGCGGGTCCGGTAAAGTACGGCAAAATCGGAAAATGACGCCCCTGTACCGTGCCGTGCCGCGTTTGGGGAAAAATCATGATAGGAAAATGCCAGTCCGCCGATCATCTGTTCGATCATTTTCCCGACGAGGACGGCTTCATGGGCGCCTGTCCGTGCTTTTAAAAGGTGGACGTGCGTTTCCTCCGGGGCAAAATCCCCTTCTATGTTTGAATATATGCGTGTACGCCCGGAATCTATGCTGTGGGGCGCGATGATCCGGTTGGCAGCCCCCAAAATTGTTTCCGTGGACCGGTAGTTTTGATCCAGGCGTATGACCGAAGCGGCGGGATAATCGTCAATAAAGCGCTGGAAAAAACCGGCATCGGCGCCAGCAAAACCGTATATGGACTGGTCGGGATCCCCGATCACGCATATATGTCCGTTATCGGGAACAAGCAGTCGGACGAAACAATATTGTGCGTAATTGAGATCCTGGTACTCATCGATGAAAACGCGGGCGTACCTTTCCCGGTATTGTTTGCAAATATCCGGTGACGCTCTCAGGTGCATCACGGTCTTTGAAACCAGGTCTTCATAATCATACTGGTTTGATGCCGCCAGAAGATCACGGTATCTGGAATAGACGGCGGCAAGAACTTTGGGATCAAGCCTGCCGGCAACGGCTCGCAGATCGTCTTCGGGCAGAAGAAGCTGCTGTTTTGCAAAGGATATGCATCGTGCCAGCTCTTCTGTTCTTGTTTCCTGTTGTATCCCCTCCGACTTGGCCTTCCGGATGGCCTCCCGGATGAAATCATTCCGGTCAATATCGTCTGCAATCCCGTACTCATAGGTGTTTTCGATATCTTTGAGCATGGAAAAGCACAGGGCATGAAACGTGTTCACATAAGGAAGGCGTGCGTTTTCTCCAAGCATTTTTTCCAGCCGCTGCGCCATTTCCCGGGCCGCCTTGTTGGTGAACGTTACGGCAAGCATGCTGTCGGCGGTGCAGATACGGTTTGTTAACAGGTGGGCGATCCTGCATGTCAGGGTCCGGGTTTTTCCGGTCCCCGGCCCTGCCACGATAAGGATCGGTCCGTCGGGACAGGTAACCGCTTTTCTTTGGGCATCGTTCAGCCCGGTAAGGATGCCGTTGCTGTGGTCGATTCCGGCAGCACGATCCTTGTTTTCAGGTGGTTCTATAGGAGGTATCCACTCATCTGCCTGAAGAAAGCAGGGCTTTTTAGAAGGGGTTTTTTGTTCTGTAACAGGAAAAAGATTTTTCTGGCCGATGAAATGATCCCGCTCCTCCGGTGTAAACACGGTGACCCTGCCGTACTCGCCGTCGTATCCGGCCTTGAGATGAACCCGGCCTGCCCGCATCCTTGCTATGGCTTCATCCAGAAGCAATATCCCTGTGTCTGCCAGGGCGTCTTTCGGCGCATGAAGCAGGATATCGAGTTCGGGCCCGAGCATTTCAACGGCTTTTTCGTATGCATGAAGCACTTTTTTTGTTTTGGGTCCCACGTTGAGCAGTTCGGACAGAATTTCCGCCAGGGGAATCATGCTGTAAAAGGGGTGTGTCAGTGCCGGTTTTTCCCCTTCGGCCCGCCCGGCGAGCGCTTCGACCCGGTGCAGCACCCCGAGCGTCAATTCATGTCCGCATACGGGACAGATCGTACTGCTGATTTTCGTTTGCCTGGGATGGTAATTGATATTGCATTTCCGATGGCCGTCCTGGTGATACTTCCCCTCCTCGGGGAAAAACTCGACAGTCCCTTTGAATTTTTCAGGATCGCCGGTTTTCAGTGCTTCATACATTGCATGATAGGTGAGCTCGGTGTCAAACAGGTTGGCTTCCCGGCCGAGATTCGCAGGAGAGTGGGCGTCGGAATTGGAAACCAGTGTGATGCCATCCAGGTCTACAACCCGCCAGTTCATGGGCGGGTCCGAAGAAAGGCCGGTTTCCGCGGCAAAAATGTGTTCTGAGAGGTCGTCAAAACATTCCTTTATGCGGTCAAATCCGGATTTGGAACCATACAGGGAAAACCAGGGGGTCCAGATGTGAGCAGGAATCAGAAAGGCGTCAGGAGCGGTTTCCAGTGCAATTTCAAGAAGATTTCTTGAATCAAGCCCTAAAATGGGGCGTCCGTCGGATTTGAGGTTGCCGATGCCGGACAAACGGGAATTGAATTTTTCCACGTCGGAAAACCCGGGAAAGAATACAAGATGATGAAGTTTCCGGGTGGCCCCGTTTTTTTTATAAATATTGCTGATCTCTGCGCTCAGCATAAACCTTACCGGACGCCGTATCGGGATGTTGAGCTGTCTCTCGCATACGGCTTCAAGCTCGTCTTTGAGCTTATACAGTCCGGGTTCGGCAGGGGTCAGTTTTTCCACAAGTTCGGCAAACCACCCGGGATGGGTGAAATCACCGGTTCCAACCACCGTGATACCTTTTTTCCGGGCGGCCATATAGATGTTTTCAGGGTCCAGGTTTCTGGCCGTGGCCCTTGAAAACCGGGAGTGAATATGAAGATCGGCGATGAATGTCATTGGCGGTTACATCTGTCTTTCAATCGTCTGCGGCTTTTCTCCGCTCATGGGTCAAGCTGTAGCATCCATACCCGAGACTCGGGGATGCCGGATGAACGGTAATTTCTTACTACAAGCTATCTCAAAATAATCTAACACCCTCTGGCGGCGTTGTGAGGCTCTTCAAAATGCTCACATATTACGTATATGTTCCGCTTTTTCATCGCCTTATGCCTTGCCAACGGGCGCGATCTTTTTTTTGAGATAGCTTGTAATTATCACAGCACCTGCTGCGGTGCAATCAATATAAATCATCGCGCGTGGCCGGTACGGTCTGTGCAGATTTGCGGAATATATATGCAATACCAAATCCGGCCATAAGGGAATGCCTGGTTTCCACCAGCGGGCTGTCTTTGAAGACAGCGCCCGCCAGGTTGTCATAGCGAAGAAACATCCCTGCCCAGACATGCCTGAATCTGCGACTCGCGGTCAGCATAAGCGATGTGCCGCTGTATCCCCCGCCGGACCGGTAGCGTTTCCGGGATTCGTCCGCATAGCGACCAGCAACGTCGTAATAGAATGCATGGTATTTTTTGTCTGCAAACAGGGGCCCTATGGCCGTGCCGACATTCCATCCGTGGAGGGCCTCCCCGGCATCAAAGCTGATATGTGGGTGCGCTTTCCAGCCTGCATGATATATGGAGAAGAAGTCCACAGCCATAACAACACGTACTGGCAGACGTAAACGGAGCCTGGTTCCGGGATTTTCCATCAGTATGATATTCAGGGAAGGCCCGAACTCCAGTATGGGATCAAGATCCGGCATGCCTTCCCGCGGCCCGTCTTCATCCGTAGCGGCGGGAATAGCACCGTCCCCGCTCAGATCAAGCCGTATTCGGTCGCTGTTGTACAGCAGGCCGCGGATTCCTTCGCGGTCGATGCGCAGATAATCACCCCTGTAATCAATATAGGGCAATGGCACCGGATATAATACCCGGCTTCTGGCGCCCCGGTAGGACGGCATTGTAATCGGGGCGATCCCAAGGCCGACCTCCCAAAGAGGGAGTTCTTGTTCCCCGCCCATAGCGTTTTCCGAAGCGACAAAGAGCGGAATAAATATGGATAGAACAAATATTTTGAATAATTTAGGAATATTGAATAACATAAACAACAATTTTCCATCGCAGATAGTGGGCTTTTTCTTTTCTTTCGATTTCGATTATCCAACAAAAAGATCGGGTCGAAAGACAATTTTGAGACGGTTTCTATACATAAAATATACAATAAGAATTTTAATGCATCTTCATTTTTGATAATAAAGTTATTTTATTGTATGGGCATTCCTTGTTCCCCTTTTATTAAAAACTGCCTCGACTGGATACATGAATCCCCTTGAAACAAATATGAATCCGGATGCAAAAAAAACGGTTGCGGAAAGCCCGGAACCCTATACCAACGATGAGCTGCAGGATGCCATACAGGTTGCGGACAAACTGGTTCTTGCGGTCCAAAACATAACGCTTTATCCGGAAAACCATGTTATTTCACGGAAATCTCTTGATGAGGCGTTTGGTACCCTTGAAGCCTTCATCCGCCGGTATGGAAATTTTGTTGCCGGGGTTGAAAAAAATCATCTGCAGTACAAGGGAAAGGACATCTCCCGCAAAAGTCGCTTTCACGAGGAACTTGCGTATAAATGTTTCCGGGACGGCATACAGTACTTTGTGTTTTCATAAGGCATCGATCGGCAAGAGTTTCATTGGTTTATCCAGATTGTCAGTCGCCGGAAACTGATGGAGGATGACGCAGAGGGGGATATCGTAACCGACATGTGGGAAGCCAGGCTCACAGGAATCAAATATGCCACCAACGATAATTTGTGGAAAGATGAACCGCTCCTTGACCTCACCGGCTTGAAGGTGGGAGAAAAAAAAGCCGTTGCAAAGGGCATGAACGCGGGTCTCGTCCTTGCTGCCGATGAAGAACCAATCCGCCCGGAAAAACAAAGTCTGTGGCGGCTTTCTCCCGAAGACGTCGAAAAGACCCGAAGGATGGTGGAACATGAAAATACCCGCACATTCGACCAGGATATTTTCGACGTGTTTTTGATGATATTGAAGGACCAGCGGGACAAGGAAGATTTTTCCAGCATTCTGGGTGTGATTCTTGAATGCTTCAAGCGCACCCTGACCCGCTGCGAGTTTGAATCCGCCGGCAGGTTTCTGCATAATATCCGCAGTATTTATGAAAAATACCGGGCGGACAATCACTGGGCTCTGTCTCTTCTGGATGATTTTTTGATGATGATTTCCAGCCCCCGGAGCCTTAAACCGCTTCCCGGCTGCTTGAAAGATACCAGCATCCGGGACGCCGATATGTTAAAAGACCTGGAAAAGATGCTGGGCAGCCTCTCTCCTGAGAGCATCCTCAGCCTGGGGCCGATGCTTTTTGAAGTGTCATCGAAAGAGGTCCGGAACCACATGAACCGGGCGGTAATGCGCCTGGCCGCAAAAGACCCGCGCCCCCTTTATCAGCTTGCACGGAGCCATTCCCCGCCAGTGGCAAGGCAGGCCATCATCAATTTAAGCCGCCTTGGAAAAACCGACCATATTCCAATTATCATGGAATGCGCCGGAAGCGAGGATCTCCCGCTCAAAAGGGTCGCCGTCAAGGCGCTGACCATGATCGAGCCGCCCCCTGTGAACAGGTTTTGCCGTTTATTCTGGAAAGGGATGAAAAGATAAAACAGACGGTATACCCGATCGGCACCTTTGTGATACTCGATACCGGTGAAAAGGGGTTGATCAGCGAAGGCGGATCCATTGAAAAAAACCGTCAGCCGAAAGTGCTTCTGCTCAAAGAGAAGAAATCCGGTCAGGTTTTTTCTTCCACGGTGGTGGATTTGAACCAACGCGATCCTGAAACGGGGAAATACCTGCGGATCATAAAAAGCACCCACCATGCCTCGGAGTTCGGTACTCAACCGGCCAAATGTCTCATGGAAATGGAGCATATGTAGCGTCCCTGAAACAAAAATCTTGCCTTGAAAGGGCCGGTCGGGTTATGACTCTTTACTCGAACCGGCTTTATTTTTTTTAACCCCGTAATCCATAAGTCATTGAAAGCAGGTTATTATGCAGTTGCTGTCATCAACCCTTTCGCTTACACGCTACAGCGTAAAGGGGGATATTGCTGAACCGGTCATGGATACCATCCGGGACGGCTTGAAAAATCATGTCATCCGCGAAATCGATAATGATCCGGCGGCCAAAAGCGTTGGCTGGACCACGTCGGAAAATCCCTTTCATCCGAATTTCGACGCGCAGGATTTCGTTTTCGGGACTTCCCTTGTTTTTTCACTGAGAATCGATAAAAAATCGATCCCGGCAAAGATCGTACACAAGCACTACCAGATGGCGGTGAAAAAAAAGCTTGCCGGAACGGAAAGGGAGCATCTTTCCAAAAACGAAAAGCGTGAAATCAAAGACGACGTGCTGCACCGGCTGTATGTGCAGATCCCGGCGACGCCTTCCATGTATGACCTTGTCTGGCATCTGGAGGCCGGTGATTTATGGTTTTTATCCAACAGGAAAGAGGCCAACGAGGAGCTTGAGACCCTTTTTTCAAAGTCTTTCAAGGCAAGCATCGTCCGGATTTTTCCATATACTGCGGCGCAGTTTCTCTCCGGGCTTGCAGGAGAAAAAATAGACGCTCTTCACAAGGCGTTTCCGGCTGCATTTGACGGAGGTGCCCATGCTTGATGTCTCCGTCGCGTATAACCGCTACAAGTTTTTGGGGCACGAGTTTTTAACGTGGCTCTGGTATACAATCGAAATCGATCCGGAAATGCTGAAAAAGGCGGACCCTGATCTTGTGTCGCTGGTTATCGGCAACCGGGTGGTACTGGAGAACAGTCGCCATAACCGGGAGGAAACCATCACCATCCGCGGCGATGGCGCGGGGCTTGAAGAGGGGCTTATCGCCTTGAAAAAAGGGGGCAAAGTCACGGAGGTCAACCTGGTCTATTGTTCCGCCGAATATGAATGGCGTTTTAATGTGAAAGGGGAAAGCCTCGCCTTGAGCAGTCTGAAGACCCCCCAGACAGGGAAGGTAGAGAAAAAGGAAGACCTGGAAGGGGCAGTGCTGGAACGCATATTCCTGGTCGAAAAAATCGTTTCCCTGACATATAACCTGTATGCGCTGTTTATTGCCGCCAGGCTGTCCAGTGATTGGGACCGCCGCACCGTCAGCAGGATAAATAAGTGGATAGACAGCGCCATAGCGGGGTCGTAGGATTGATGGCTTCGCAAAAAGTACCATCTACTGCGTTGTAACAATTTTTCATCCGTTCAACATACTACATGTATGCCTTCGCGTATGAAAAATTGCTACGCCTTGTATATGGAACTTTTAACTTAGCCATCTGTTACGTATCTTGATGTGCCGGTTTTTCTGGGGTATTATCCGGCAAGGCCCGAATACAGAATGCGAAGGGCGATGGCGATCAGGATCGCGCCGCCGACGATTTCCATTCGGGACCCTGCACGTTTTCCCAGAAAACGCCCCAGTTTGATGCCGGCAAGGGACATGCCCGAGGTAATGACACCGATAATGACGCTTGGATACCATATGTCCACGTTGACCATGGCCAGGGAAAACCCGATGGCCAGGGCATCGATGCTTGTGGCGACAGCGAGCAGAACGAGGGTGTATCCCCTGGTGGGGTCCTTTTTGACTTTTTCCCCGTCGTCGTCCAAGGCACCGGTGATCATGCGGATGCCGACAAACAAAAGCAGACCGGAGGCCACCCAGTGATCAACTGCTGAAACCAGCGGGGCAATATGAATACCGGCATACCAGCCGATGATGGGCATAAAGAACTGGAAAAGTCCCAAATGAAAGGAAAGCCGGAATTTTGCCCGGGCATTGTCCAGCAGACCCGAAGTGCCTGCTGCAACAGAAACGGCAAAGGCATCCATGGCAAGGGCTACAGCGATAAACAGGATTTCCAGTATATTCATTTTGTAATCTTTTTCGACATCAAGCAGAGATACGTTAATTGAGATAGGTTCTAGAAATATCAATCTGACAAAAAAACATCAATCCTGAAAGGAGCATTTAATGAAAGAAGTTGTCATTGTTTCCGGATGCCGAACGCCCATAGGCGCTTTCGGCGGAACGCTGAAAAATGTCACCGGCCCCGTATTAGGCAGTATCACAATGAAGGAAGCGGTCAATCGCGCAGGAATTGATCCTGCCATTATCGACGATATCCGCTACGGCTGCTGCATGGAGCCGGTAGACGCCCTTAATGTCACCCGGGTATCGGCGCTTCTGGCGGGGCTGCCGGACACAATTGCGGCGGCGACCATCAACCGGGTTTGTATTTCCGGTATGGAAAGTGCGGTTTCCGGCATGGCGATGATCCAGGCGGGGATGGCAGACGTTATCCTGGCCGGCGGCGTCGAGCATATGTCCGGAGTTCCCTACGTGGTGGAAGGCGCCCGATGGGGCTGCAGGCTGCAGGATGACACCTTTAAGGATGCCATGATACATGCGCTTCACTGCGGCTCTCATATTATCCCGCACCCTGAAGACGGACCTGTCAATGCGGAGGAGCCCCCGCTTTCCTATTTCAAGGGAAAACCCTACATCATGGGGCATACCGCGGAATTCATCGCTCAGCACTGGGGCATTTCCCGGGAGGAAATGGATGAAGTTGCGCTGAGAAGCCACAACAACGCCGAGCGGGCCAACAATGACGGTTCCTTTGAAGAGGAGATCGTACCGGTGCCGGTGCCGCAGCGCAAAAAAGATCCGGTGATGTTTGCAAAAGACGAACACTTTCGTCCGGGCATCACGATGGCGGATCTTGCCAAGCTGCCCCCTGCCTTCGTTCCCAAGATTGGAAAGGTGACCGCCGGCAACTCAAGCGGAATCAATGACGGTTCGGCGGCGATGATACTCATGAGCATGGAAAAGGCCAGGGAACTGGGACTGAAACCGCTTGCAAAAATCCGCGCCGTCGGCAGGGGGGCTTGTCATCCGTCGATCATGGGCATGAGCCCGGTTCCGGCGGTTGAAGATTTGGTCAAAAGAAGCGGGCTCAGTGTTTCCGATTTTGAACTCATCGAATTAAACGAGGCCTTTGCCGCGCAATATATCGGCTGTGAAAGAGACCTGGGATTGAACCGGGAGATTACCAATGTGAATGGTTCCGGTATCGGTCTCGGCCATCCCGTTGGCGCAACCGGGGCCAGGATCATGATCACCCTGATGTATGCGCTGCGAAAGCAGGGAAAATCACTCGGCCTGGCAACGCTTTGCGGCGGCGGCGGCGTCTCCATGGCAACTGCGATCGAGATCATTGAATAACAATAATTTACTCGCATGACAGCAGCCGGGGACGGGTGAGATAGCACCGTTCCCGGCATTGCCTGCGCTTTTTAACCGTATTAGAACCTATCTCTGAGATGGGTTCTAGTCTGTCAATTCCATCAGGTTGATCACCGTATCCAGAAGGGGCGGGTGTAACGGCCGCCACCTCGGGTGTATGGCCTTTCCTTCTTTCCATGTGAAATCCACCAATATATATTGTTCGGCAATCTTGTATTCATTTCTCCTGCCATAATGGACCGCAGGGTAATATTCAACCCACATCATTCGGCTTGGATTGATCTTGAATTCGGATGTCACTTTCGTGGCGATGTGCCCCGCACAGCTTCGTATGGACATCTTACTGTCTTCAACATCGGACACGACAACGACAAAAGGACGGAGAATCGTTACAGGTTCACCGGATTTGGCGCGGTTGAAAACTCTCAGGCGGCACTTGCCGTTGGCCAGTTTAAGCTTTCCCCCCCAGCCTTCCCAGTAGTAGATGGAATCATGCATGAGCATTTCGTACGTCATTTCCTTACTGTTTTATCTGTCACCTTGATGAATTGCAAATATAAGACACTCATTTAAAGTAATCGCTTTTGTGTCCGGGGTCAAGCAGGCCTGCAGGTCCTATGGGTGGCCCGGGTATTGAATTTGACATCCATGTATGCTTTGTGTAATAAATTCTGGCACAACAAAGCCATTATTAAGTTTACTCTTTCAACCCTGTCTGCAGGCCCCCGGGCCGACAGATGAAACAAAAAACCAGGGGAGCGATCCGTCGTGCGCAATCGTTGCATCATTACCGTGTCCGATCATCGGGGAACACGCCAGTATTATCTTACCGCGCTTGCAAAGCGCCTTCTTGCAGCTTTACTGACAATATTGTTCATGGTTTTTTTTGGGGGTTTTTTTTCCATATATCTTCTTGTCGATAAAGTCTCCAATGCAAATGATCAAATAGACGAACTGACCTTGCAGCATGAAAAAATACGCCATGAAAATACAATGCTGACGCAGGAGAAAACCCTCCTTGCCACCGCCGTGGCGGACAAGTCCCAGGGGCTTGATATCCTTGGTGAAGAATTAAACCATATAGAATCGCTTATTGGTTTGAAGCCCTCACCGGATCAGCCAATCCATGAGCGCATCGATACCGCAAGTCAGACGGTTCTGGAAAAACGCATGATGCTTGATTCCATTCCCAGCGGCTACCCGGTTGAGTCGCGTGTTGTCACAAGCGGTTTTGGCTCGCGGATTCACCCGGTTCATGGCGGCAAGTCGTTTCATGGAGGGGTGGATTTGCGATCCTCCCGTGGGGCACCGGTGTATGCCGCTGCTGACGGCGTTGTGGAATGGGGGGCCAGGCATCAGGAAAGCGGTCTGGGGAAAATGGTCCTATTGATTCATAATTTCGGGTTCACCACGACCTATGGGCACCTGGATGAAATCAAGGTCACTGCGGGCGAGTTTGTGAAAAAGGGGGATGTGATCGGTCTTGTGGGCAGCACCGGCGTATCCACGGCACCGCATTTGCACTACGAGGTGCGTTATCTGAAACGCAGAATCAATCCCCGGCCTTTCATGAACTGGTCAATGGAAGAATATGACCGTGTGTTTGAAAAAGTGGACAATATTCAATGGCAATCGATCGCCGAGGCGGTTCGCAGAAACATAAGCATGCCCCAGCGCCAGTGGGCCTATAAGGAACTTGCCCTGTCGGAAATGTCGCATTGACAGCAGGGTCAACGGATTACCTGCAACCTATAACTTACTCACCGGCGCCATATAAATCGTGAATTCATCCTCTCCGTCAACCCCCAGTAAAGCATCCGAAAACTCCTGGTCATATGCTGCAATAGCGCAGGTGCCGCAGCCTATGGCTTCGCAGGCGAGGTAAAGGTTCTGGCACACGTGGCCAGCGTCCAAGGCGATCACTTTGTATGCGGCATCGCCGTAGCGCCATTCCATGCGGCTGGTGACGGTCGTCCAGACGAAGGTCGCCGCACTTTTTCCGGCAAAACCCTGGCCCAGGGCCATCTTTGCCACGCTGCTTTCAAGATTTTCGCGTGTGAAGAGTAGGGCCAGCTGATGGCTCAGCGGCAGGTACCGGTATATCCCTTTGTCCAAACCGTCCACCTGGAATGCGGCAATGTATGTCTCAAAGGAATGCCGGCACCCGGCCGAAGGCACCGTGCGCAGGGCGTGGTATACCCCTTCTTTTTTCCGGACCCCCTGGGTCGCCCACAGCAGAAAAGAAAGCTCGGAGAGCTTCAGGCTTCCTTTTGTGGGCGACCGGTGGGATTTCCGGTTGGCTATGGCATTTACCAGCGGCAGGGACTGCACGGTATCCCAGTCCCCGGTTCCTGGAAGATCGATCTTCCGGGCGTTTTCAGCGCAGGGTTTTTCCATCGGCGGCGGCGGCAGCCCTCTGGATTGCGCCGTACGGGAAAAATCGACCCGCTTTCGGATCGAATCCTTCAAAAAATATTTGAAATCCGTCATGTATTGTCCCTGTTTTATTTCCAAGCGCTTTCCGGACGCTTGCCGTGTAATCCGGGTGGACATTTGGGCGTCTGTTTTAAATCAATAACCATAATTGTCCGGGGCGCAAAAAATGACAAGAAAATATGGATATCATCGATGCCAAGGGGCATTTTATATATCGCATCATTGGCGTCCCATTATTTGATTTTCGTTTTTTCGAAATCGAAATCGGTTTTGGCACACATACTAATTTTCGCATTCTTGTATAGACACGATAAAGCCCGTAGGAGCACCCCTTGCGGGTGCCCCTACGATGTCGTCCGGATCATCATGTCTATTGATACATGCAAAGAATTGTAAAATGATCAATTTCATTTAAAAAGGGGGGACGGTATTGCCCGCAGCAACAATTGCAGGGGGTTGCTGATAGCTCTTGGCGAAGCGCAGACAAGCGCCCTGTGGCTTAGCTGTTCATCACAGGGCGCGTCGAAGCAAGCCATAGAGATATCAGCGTTCTCCTGCAGTTGCCAGGGCAATACCGTCCTCCCTTTAAATGAAATTGAACCTTATCTTCCCTTTGCATGGCCAATCGATATGGCCGGTTTTGGAGCGCTTTGCCGGTTTGCGCGAATTTTCCGGAGGTATTTTAATTCTGATTGAATAATTTCTGTAAAACCGATACACAGGGGTAACTTTACCGACCAAAGGATATTTTTAAAATATGGAAGAAATTGAAAATTCGAAGGAAACGGAAGGGCTGGAGCTTACCCGGATAAACGTGGGCGGAAGGGAAATTGTGCTGGTGGGGACCGCCCATGTGTCTAAAGGGAGTGCCGACCTGGTGGAAAAAGTAATCGAAGATGAAAAACCGGATACGGTTTGCGTAGAGCTATGCGCCTCCAGGTATCAGTCCATCCGCAGCAGCGCCGCATGGCGGGACATGGATATCTACAAGGTGATCAAGGAGAAAAAAGCGTTTCTGCTTTTATCCAACTTCATGCTGACGGCGTTTCAGAAGAAAATCGGCGAAAAACTCGGGGTGCGTCCGGGAGAGGAAATGATCCGGGCGCTGGATGCGGGGGAAAAGGCGGGTGCCCGGATCTGTCTGGCAGACAGGGACATTACCGTAACCCTTTCCCGGACATGGCGGACAACCGGCTTTTTTAATAAAATAAAGCTTTTTTTCCAACTGCTGATGTCTCTGGGCAGCGTCGGCGATATCGATGAAAAAGATATCGAAAGGATGAAAAACGAGGATATCCTGGAGAGCATGCTCGCGGAACTTGAAACGTCCCATCCGTCCATCCGGAAGATTTTAATCGATGAAAGGGACCGGTACCTGGCGTACAAAATCGGAAACGCCGGGGGCGAAAAAACAGTTGCCGTTGTGGGCGCCGGCCATGTGCCGGGCATCCGGCGGTATATCCATGAAACCGAAGCCATCGATATGGCCGCTCTGGAAACGGTTCCGCCGAAAGGGCGGACAGGCGGCATCCTCAAATGGCTGATTCCCGGAATCATTATAGCGGTTTTTATTGCCGGATTTTTTTACGGCGGCAGGGACGCCGGAGGAGAAATGCTTGTTTTGTGGGTACTGGCAAATGGTTTTTTTGCCGGCCTCGGAGCGATGCTGGCTTTTTGTCATCCGGTGACATTTTTTTCCGCCGTTGCCGCCGCTCCGCTTACATCATTAAATCCCATGCTGGCTGCGGGATGGGTTGCAGGGCTGGTGGAGGCGACCATACGGAAGCCCAAGGTGAGCGATCTGGAGGATTTGCCCAAAGACATTCTGTCGGTCAGGGGGTTTTGGAAAAACAAGGTGACCCGGATCCTGCTCGTGGTGGTTTTTGCCAATCTCGGCAGTTCCATCGGAACGTTTGTGGCGCTGCCGTTGATGCTGCGGGTATTGGGCGCTGCCGGCTAAAAAAAGGATCAGGAAGGCTTGACCACTTTTACGATGGTTCGCTGGACGATTTTCCCGTTTTTCAGGGTATGAGTCATCTGTACGGTTTTGAGGCGGTTTTCGGCGAACAGCCGGATACATTCCGGGTAAAGCGCCCATTCCCTTTCCAGGCCTTTTTTCCTGACGGATTCGATGATGTCGTCATCAGCGATGGGAAAACCGCTCTGGCCGATGATGGGACCGGAATCTTCCCCGTAATCGACGAAATGAACGGTGCATCCGCCGATCCTGCATCCGTACCGGAAGGTGTCTCCGTAGCCGTCCGTTCCGGGAAAAGCGGGAAGAAGGGCGGGGTGGATGTTCATGATTTTCGGGCATGCGGGGTCCGTGTTGACACGGTCGATGAAATAGGGGGTCAGATTCCGCATGAAACCGGCCAGTACCAGAAGGTCAAAAGGATACGGGGCCATTTTTTCCAGAAGCGCGGCCTCTGCGATTCCCCTGGTTTTTAAAAAAGTGTGAACGCGGTTTGTGTCAGAAAAAGGCGCGATGGACTGTTTGCAGAAAATGTCGTCAAGGTCGAAATCAGGGGGCAGCTTTTCCTGATTTTCCTGTTCGGTGCCTGCCCCAAATTGCCGGATAATATCGGCATAATCGACCACAAAAGTGGGAATATCCGCCTTTTTTGCTTTTTCGAGCCCCTTTGCACCGGGATTGTCAGCGCCTGCAAAAACGACGCGGCCGTTTATTTTGCCTGCATCGCAGGCGCCTACAATGGCATCCAGATTGCTGCCGGTGCCGCTGATCAAGGCACCAATGCGGATCGGTTTTTTCATTTTTGTATTGCCTTTTTCGTCTGTACGTTAAAATTACAGGAAATATAGAAAAATCAATTCTTTTTGTCAATGCTGTTAGAAGCCGTTGGGGGCTTGTCATCGGCGGGCAAAAGAAAATCGTGCCCGGATATCGATCCGGGGAGTAAAGCAGGACGATATATAAACGTTTTTTCAAACGCGACATAAGGATGAAAGACAATATGAAGGAAATGGATCGGCTTGTAATGGTGATGGAACGCCTTCGCGGTCCCGGGGGATGCCCCTGGGATGCTGCGCAGAGTCACAAGAGCATGATAAAGGGGCTTATTGAGGAGACATACGAACTCGCGGACGCCATTGAAAATGAAGATCCCGAAGAAATGATGGAAGAACTGGGCGATGTTTTGCTTCAGGTGGTGTTTCACAGCATTATTGCGGCGGAAGCAGGTGAGTTCTCCATGAGCGACGTTGCCAATTGCCTGGCGGACAAACTGATTTACAGGCATCCCCATGTGTTCGGCGAGAAACAGGTGGACCATCCGGATGAAGTCATCGTCAACTGGGACAAGTTGAAGCGAAAGGAAAACGGAAAAAAGAACAGAACGTCGATTTTCTCGGGAATTCCGGAAACACTTCCAGCACTTCTTTATGCGCTGAAAATTCAGTCTGCGGCAAGCCGGGTCGGTTTTGACTGGGATGGCGCGGAAGGGGTGGTCGATAAAATCAGGGAAGAAATCGATGAGTTGTCAGCGGCCGCAGCCGGAAATGCCGCTGACCGGATTGAAGATGAAATCGGTGACCTGATGTTTTCCGTGGTGAATCTTGCGCGCATGTACAGGGTGGATCCCGAAGCGGCACTCAGGCGGACCAACAAGAAATTTGAAACGAGGTTTGCGGCCATTGAAAAGGAGGCCAAAAAAAATAACATTCATGTTTCGGAGATGCCCATGGCTGAAAAGGAACGGGTCTGGCAGACCGCCAAACAAAGGGATTGACCCGCTTGACTTATGCCACCAGTACCAGCCCCATCAGCATGCCCCGTTTGACGAATTCAGGCTCGCACTGGCCGCCTATGGGGAAGACATGCCATCCGGTTTTTGCCGCAAGAAGGAAAACATCTATGCCGACGCTTTCCATGGAGGGGATGCTGATATCCGGTTTTCTGCACTTCCCGTTGCCGTTGAGTTTCCGGCAGGATTGTTTCAAATAGCACAAGACGTCCTTGCAATTGCCCGCGGAAAAGCCCTCCGTCGCGCTGAAACCGAGTTTCATCGCTTTTTTCCGGATCATGTCAACGAGGGTATACACGAGCATGTAGTGCCCTCCAAGGCTGTAAAGATTCCCGGCATCATCGGCCATGCCGGATGCGATGACGCTGCTGATGTTTTTTGCAGCGATGATGGCGGATTCCACCCGGACATGAAAAAAGATCGCCTGGTTGTAATTTTTCAGGATATTTCTGGTTTTTTCCATGGAATATCCGTATGGCGGACAGTGGGCGCATCTTCCGGACATGTAGCACTTGGGTATCATGCATTTGAAACGCACCCTGGGGTCTACGGGAATGTCTTTCGCATGAATGACCATCGCTGCGGAAGCGCCGTGTATGATCGCCACGTTTCGAAGCGTTTCCATTTTTTCGGGATCGGGAGTGCCCGGGTTCAACGTGTCCATTTCCTCCTCTACAAGCTATGCCACCATCACAAGACCTGCCAGAAAAGAACTGTCCGCACCAGGAAGCTGCAGGCGTATTTTTTGCGCTGTTTTTATGGCGTCAATTCCGGCGGCGGCCATGGACGGCCTCCCTTTATAGGGGGCGGTGCAGCCATTTGTTCGGACGGCTGCGGTGCATCGGCCTTCCTCTGTGCAAAAGACGCTTCTGCAGTTTCCGGCCGCAAAGCCCATGGCCAGGTAATGTCCCATATAAAATGCCGCTGATTCAATATGAGCAACCATTTCATGCAATTTCACGTATATGTTCAGATGGTTTCTGTCCGGGATAGGACCGCCTCCGTAATCGGGCATATCCGGGGGGGCATCAATATAGAGAAAAATTCCCTTGCGGAATGCAAGGATGGCTTTTTTCAAATCATCGGCGGGATAGTCAATGGGCCAGTGTATCGACGGATAATTTGAATCCGCCTTGACTTTGCTGATAATTTCATCGCTGAATACGAGATCTTCAGGTCCTGCCACCGCGACCCCCCCTGCACCAAGTGCTGTGGCCTTGTTGCAAAGTGCTGTGATGTCGCTTTCCAGGCGCAACGGGTCTTTTTCGGCGGTTATGGGGTGAATGGGTTTATGAAGTATAAAATGTTGTGATTCCATGCTAAAAAAAAGCCTTACTGGTTTTTTCCCTTGAGAAAATCTATAAAAAAACCTAATGGTTCTTTGTGAAAGAGAACATTCCGACGGAAGAAAATGATATATTGATCCTGCCGGAAGGGTCAAGAATAAAAATGGAGATCGTTTTTCATACTTCCATCCATACGTATTTTCACAAATCATAAAATATCCTAAGAAGGGAAAGAATCGAAAATGAAAGTTCTGGTGAGTGACAATCTCGGCGAAATGGGCATCACGATTTTCAGGGAAGAGGGAATAGATGTGGATGTCAAAACCGGTTTGGCCCCTGAAGAATTAAAGGGGATTATCGGCGAGTATGACGGGCTTGTGATAAGAAGTGCGACAAAGGTGACAGCCGACCTTCTGGAAGCAGCCGAGAACCTGAAGGTAGTCGGGCGAGCGGGCATCGGCCTGGACAATGTGGATATTCCGGCGGCCACAAAAAAAGGGGTGGTAGTGATGAATACCCCGGGCGGAAACGTGGTTACAACCGCGGAGCACGCCATTGCGATGATGATGGCTTCATCTCGCAACATTCCCCAGGGTACCATGTCCCTGAAAGCGGGGCGGTGGGATAAAAAATATCT
>JAABUA010000050.1 GCA_011389515.1 Desulfobacteraceae bacterium | reverse complement strand
ACAATGCTGAAAGCGCCCCCGGGTTTATCAAACAACAGGAAAAAACGGACAAGATCAATCCGGCTTCCGCTGGTTTCCAGATCGTCCGAAAAAATCGTATCCCGGATTCCTGCCTTTCCAATGGCCATTTTCAGAAAGAGTTCATGGGTCAGCTTCAAAGTGGCGTTTGCATCCGGGTCCGGATCGGTTTGCCTATGGTGGAGCACTGAATTTTCCAACGTTAAGACATAGCTTTCCCCATAGCTCTCATTAATGTCCTTGAAAATAACGTTCACCACAAACCGTTTGCCTTCTGCGGCCGGACCGTCCAGCCTGACAGCCATGCTGTCAAATAACCGGGACAGCGGCGTCTGCTTCAGCACTTCATACATACTGGCGATGTCAACGCCCTTGTCCGGTGCCCCGTGGCGCAGCTCATAGGCGCCTGTGAGGTAAACGTTACGCCAAACACCGGATTCAGCCTGGTAGCCCAGTTGATCGTAGGTCTGGGCGAGAAGCGCCCTGGCCTTCCCATTATCCGGTTCTGCAAACACAAGGTGATTGAGAACTTCGGCAACCCAACGGTAGTCCCCGTCGTCAAAGGATGCCTGGGCTTTTGCCAGCACATTGTCCGCACCCCCCATATACTCGATATACCGGGTGGCCGAATTCTCCGGCGACAGAGGGTCCAGATTGGCGGGATTCCCATCATACCAGCCAAAATATGCCTGATATACCGCCTTTGAATTATGCTTCAGCGTGCCGTAATACCCTCTGTTTGACCAATCATTGCTAAGAGATGCCGGGAGTTTGATTGTTTCGGAGATTTCGCGGGGGGTATAACCGGCATTCGCCAGCCTGACGGTTTGGTCATGAATGTACTTATACAGATCTCGCTGTTTTTTTAAAAAATCCAGAACGTGTTCATTGCCCCATATAGGCCAGTGATGGGTCCCGAAATACACTTCGGCATCTCCAAACAGGTGGGTGACCTCGTCAATGTAACCGCTCCATTTTAATGCATCACGAACCTTTGCACCACGAAGGGTATAGAGGTTGTGCATGTTCCGTGATACGATTTCCGCACCACACCAGGCTTTCATATCCGGCAGATAGAAGGTGATCTCCGCGGGCGCCTCGGACTCGGGCGCATATTGAAAGATAAATTTGACACCGTCGATGACCATGTTCCGGGGTGTTCCATCCACAATTTCCGTGGGCGGCAGAATGCCATAGGTTCCAAAGGGGACGGTTTTACCCAGCCCGTCGTCCACATGCCCCCGTTCACCAGGGGCCAATGGCTTCCCAAACTGGTATGCTGCCCTGCGCCCCATGCCGACACCGGCAATGACGTTTTCGCTGGTCGCCTCCTCCATGAATCCTTTGGGGGCAATAATGCGCACATCCTGCTTTGCTGCCTCTTCGGCCGACATCAAACCGAACACGCCGCCAAAATGGTCTATGTGCGAGTGGGTAAAAATAATGGCAACAATGGGTTTTTCATCCAAATGCTCTCGGGCAAAAGCAATCGCCGCAGATGACGTCTCCCGGGTCGTCAACGGATCAACAATAATCCAGCCGGTTTCACCCTCAATAATGGTCATGTTGGACAGGCAGAACCCCCGGAGCTGGTACACATGATCCGTCACCTTGAACAATCCGTAAATACTATTCAGTTTGGCCTGTCGCCACAGGCTTGGGTTAACGCTGGAAGGGGCTTCGCCCTTCACAAACCCGTAAGCTGTCTGATCCCATATCACATTTCCGTCAGCACCCTGGACACGCAGATCCGTATCCGTGGCAATCAGACCTTTCTGGGCTTCAACAAACGACTGCTGGTCTAAAAAAGGAAGGGAATCAAGAACGTTTTCGTTCAACGCCGCGGTGATTGCCGTCGGAGCGGTATGGCCTTTCGCGTCGGCATCCGGTGCATACGGAATCTTTTTTGCGCAGCCGAAAATGGCGGCTGTAGAGAGAAGCAGCAAGATGACCGCTGTTTTTTTCATGTAAAAATCTCCTGAACTGAGTATTGGTTATCGGTACTGTGCCGCCTGTCGACGCATATCCCCATCAAAACACCCACTGAAAATCCTTGTGCCTAAATGTTTACCCGTCCATCCCGTCAAGGATTCAACCAGGCCCGCGCCAAGCCTACAATTTTTTTCATTTATCAATATACATGATCGTAAGGGCACCCCTTGCGGGTGCTCTGATTCCGGGCACCCGCAAGGGGTGCCTACGAGCCCATATTCTGTGCGAATATGTATCGTGTTTATACAAAATACAAAAACACTAAATGGAATACATATAATCAAACACGCCGCATAAGAGTTCAGTGACCTGCTGGTTGCCGTCCACGGTGCCGGCAAGTCCGTACAAAGCGCTGCTCTGGGCCGGGGTGCCGGCATTTTGCTTTGCATAGGAAACGCCTTCGGCCAGATCGTCCTTAAATTGTTCGCCAAGGCCTGTGACCCGTGTTTGCGGCAGCGTAACGCAGAAATGCAGGGCCGGCGGCAGCTGCAGGCAGTTAAACCGCCAGCCTTTAGTCTTCATGAAGTCGTTGATATGGAATACATCCAGAATCTCAGAGCGAAAGCTGACAAGAAACGTCGGCTCTCCGATCACGATCAGCTCCTCGATGCTCTCTATGGCTCCCCGAATTTCACGGGCAACCCGCATGATCTCACGAGCGGCAGCAAGATAGCCGGATTCCCCCAAGCTTACCATGGATGACCATGTCGCGGCGCTCAAACCGCCGGACCGGCTGCCGGCCGATGTGGGCGAGGCATAAATCCCGCCGGGCCAGTCCGGGAAGGTGAAGTATTGATACCGTCTCAAATCCGGATGACGGTACAGGACAACAGAGGTCCCTTTCAATGCATAGCCGAATTTGTGCGTATCCGCAGACATGGACGTCACCCCGGGCAGACGGAAATCAAACGGTGGGACAGGGTAGCCTGCCTTTTCAATCCAAGGCAGTATAAACCCGCCGAGACACCCGTCCACGTGAAACCCGATGTCATGGTGTAACGCAAGTTCGGAGAGCTCTTCCAGCGGATCGATCAGGCCGTAGGGGTAATTGCCCGCACTGCCAACAACGGCCACGGTGTTGGCGTTGATTTTTGCCGCAACCGCCTTTGGGTCCACCCGGAAATCCGGCAGGTCCACCGGAACTGTCACCATTTTCACCCCGAAATACTCGCCCGCCTTGTTGAATGCCGGATGAGCGGTTTTGGGCATGACAATCTCCGGGGCCATGATCCCTTTTTCCGCGCGCGCTTGATCCCTGTAGACTTTAACGGCCATGGCAATGGACTCGCTTCCCCCCGAGGTCACCGTGCCGCAAACCTCGCCCGGCGGATGCTGGTCCTTTGCCGCATCGCCATGAAGCATGGCAGCCGTCATGGAAATGATTTCACTTTCAAACCTGGCCATGCTCGGGCAAAGATCGAACTGGATGGTATTAATATGAGAGAAGAACGAAAAGGTTTTGTTTAAAAACGCCCGGTGGGCTTCTCCTGCATGATAATACGTGCCCGAGATTTTGCCGGATTTCCAGGCGGCATCTTCCTCTTTCGCCATTACCGAGAGCTCTTCGATAATATCATCCGGCTGCCGCCCTTTTTCCGGAATCCGGCCATAGGTTTCAAAACGGCCTTTGTACGGCTTAAAAGGGTCTTTCGGCTTTTCACCCGTTGGTTTGTCGCTCATTGTTCACCTCGATTCTAATAAAAATTTATTTGTTCATGGACCCGTAAAAAGTCAGCTCCGGGATGGCAAAGCAAAATGTTCAAGATCGAGGCGCGCGAAATTGCTGAAGAATTGAGAGTACTTATCCGTACGTGAGAGTCTTCGGAAATTGCGCGGAACAAAGATATTGGACATTTTGGGAAGCCATCATTTGTTGAGTGCGGAAAAAATCCCTCGATTTCTCGTAAACAACCGCCGGTATTGCGTGTACATTTTATCATAAACCGCCCGGTTGGATGGATCCGGATGGAAAACCCGCCGGATCCGGATGGTTTTTGAAATCTCATCCGGGCGCATTTCGCCCAGGGCGGTCAATGCCAGCAGCGCACAACCGCGAACCGTTGCATTGACCGGGTCTTCTACCTGATGAATCGGTACGTTGAGAACATCCGCGTGGATCTGGGCCCACAGCGCAGACAATGCACCGCCACCGGAAAACCGGAAACTATCAATGGATTTCCCGATATACTTTTCCGCGCATCCGCAGGTCCATCGGTTGTTAAAAGCAAGCCCCTCCATGACGGCCCGGGCCATGTGATGCCGACGGGTGCTCAGGGAAATATTCATAAAACCGCCGCGCACAAAAGCGTCTTCATCCGGTACGATGGACCCGTTCAGCCAGGGAAGAAAAATAACGCCGCCGCTGCCTGCCGGTGCGTTTTCCGCCATCCGGTTAAAGCGGTCATAGGCCTCCGCCGGAAGGCAGCCGTTTTCCGGCAAATCATCTGAAACCATCATCTCTTTGATAAAAAACTCCAGGCACCTGCCGCCGACGCCCTGCTCCCCCAGCAGGTAATAGCGCGACGGAAAGGGGCTCGGCAGTGCGGTCATCATATACAAGAGGTTGGTTTTCTTATAGGGGACATGAAATGTCAGGTATTGCGAGGTGCCGATATAAATAATGGCATCGAAATCACGGACGGCCCCGGAACCGATCAAAGACGCATTGGAGTCGGCAATGCCGGCCACGACCGTGGTTTCGGGCATCAGTCCCAATGTCTCGGCCACATCCGGCGCCAGCGGCCCCACCACCCCGTTGTTTGCGATTAGCGTAGGGAATTTTGCATGGTCCAGCCCGCTTTTATCCAGAAGTTTTTGACAGTATTGACGCGTGCCCCACTGCCGGTTGTCCGTGATCATAAACGGCGCCATGGTTTTCTGGGTGGCGCAGATCTTCCCGGCCATCCGGGAAGTCAAAAAATCCATGGGTTCAAGGAATTTGTGCGTCTTTTGATAAACATCGGGCCGTTCATTTTTAATAAACAGCACATGCCCCAAAGAGTCCACCCCGGAAAGGGAGGGGACCAGGCCCGTCAACCGGATCCACGCGGGAATTTTAAAAAGGCTGTATCCTTTAATGCTTGGAAACCCGCCGATCAGCGCGCGGTTATACCTGCCGCCCCTCGTATCAAGCCAATGAACCGCATTCATTACCGACCGACAGTCTTCATCCACCGGAACCGCCAGCGACCATTGGGAATCGCAGCAGACCGCGACAATTTGCTCCACCGGCGCGCCGGATCGTTTCATCGCCGCTTGACCGGTGCGCAGGGCGCTCTGCCACCAGCTTTCAGGGTCCTGTTCCGCACCCCCGTTCGGGAGCAAATGCGTCGTAACGGGTTCTGTTGCAACGGAAACAACATCGCCGGCATTGGAAACCACCGCTGCCTTGATGCTGCCGCTGCCCAGGTCAAATGCCAGGACATACCGGGCGGCCTTTTCAGGGGCCGATGATGAAGCGCCTTCGGACTGCATACACCTACTCCCCGTTGATCGACGCCATGATTTCGTTTCCGCGCTTATGCATAGTTTGTTCCATCTTGAGTCTTACAACAGCGACCATCCTCATAGTGAGTGGTGGCTTGCCTTTAAGCTCCGGCACGGAATCACAACGCTGCTTGAATGATAGTTTGGAATTCGCGGGCTCAGATGACGATCCGTTATCCCAGTGCCACATCGAGCAGCATCATCACGGCAAAGCCCGTCATGGTTGCCATGGTCACCAGGTCAATGTTTGCAACGTTCCGCTGAGATTCCGGAATCAGTTCTTCCACGACTACAAAAATCATTGCGCCGGCAGCAAAACAAAGGGCATAGGGCAGAATGCCCTGCATGTGCAGGACAAATGCGGCCCCAAGTACCCCCGCAATCGGTTCGACGATGCCGGACGCCTGCCCCATCAGGAAGCTCTTTGTACGCCCCATTCCTTCTCTCCTCAACGGCAATGACACCGCCGCCCCTTCGGGAAAATTCTGGAGGCCGATTCCGATTGCCAGCGCTAGAGCACCGCCAAGCGTAGCAGAAGAAAGATTGGCTGCCACAGCCCCGAAAGCCACGCCGACCGCAAGACCTTCGGGGATATTGTGTAAGGTGATGGCAAGGACCAGCAGTGTGCTTCTCTGCCAAGATGTCTTGATCCCCTCGCTTTGCGCCGTCTCCAGGCCGATATGTAGATGGGGGAGGACGCGGTCTGTCAGTCTCATGAAAATCCCTCCAACCATGAATCCGATGACGGCTGTCATCCAGGGGATTTGCCCCATCTGTTCTGCCATTTCGATCCCTGGTGCGAGCAATGACCAGAAGCTTGCGGCAATCATCACGCCAGCCGCGAAACCAAGCATCGAATCCATGACTTTGGGCTTTACCTTTTTCGTGAAAAAAACGAGCGCGGCTCCCGCCGCCGTCACGCCCCATGTGAAGAGCGTTGCCATCAGCGCTTGTGTGACGGGATTGTATTGTTCTAAGAAGTCGATCATGTCGTTCCTCTCAAAATATCGCCAGTTGGCTGCTCAGGGGCGGCCCGCTGCTTTATCAGGCCTTTGCTTTTCCAAATATATCGTATTCTGTTCAGTGTTTATAATTCTATAAAATATATACTCTTTCTTTTTTGGGGTAAGATTTTCGTACCATTGAGGATTTAGGGCAAAGTTCTCCGTGTTATCAAACACTGTATGAATAACCGGGTACTCCGGGTCGAGTCAGATTAACATGCTGGATTTAAGATTATGCTTCTGGCGGCTTTTTGCAAATGACAGCGCCTGCGCCACCTTGTCCTGCAATTTTTCTCTCGGCCTTTCCCGTTTGGTCAGTGTTTTAATTTGTCCCATTTGTTTTGTGCACCTATTGACAGATTAACAGCTTTCCTGGCGATATTCCGGGAACAGATGCCGGATATGACCTTGGCCGACAATATTTTTCAAGATACTGTAATTGTTTCGGATAAAGCGGACACGGCCGGCGACAATCACCGGACTGACCTTTAATTTATCCGCCAGTGACAGAATTTTGGCCCTGGATGGCACCATGTCGGTCGACAATTCCTCCTGGTATTTTTTCGGAATCAATGCATCGCTGGCCAGGGCATCCGCCTCTTTTTCAATAGAATCCGGTGACGTCTTCTCCTGTTTCCGCAAGTCCATATCATCTATGATGATCCGACAGTCAGGGGAAAGATGACGCGCCAAATGGGCCAGTTCATGCAAGAGGCAGAACCAGAAATTGTCTTCGCGGTCATATCGAAGCGTCATGCCGACGATGGCCCGTCCATTGGGCAGGAGCATGGCGCCGCCGTCCAGATAGGTTTTGGGCAAATGGGGGACCACAAAAAAGTGAATCCCCTGTTTGTTCAGATATTCCTTTGCCAGCAGGGGCCCGTCCTGGAAATAGCTCAGGCGGGCGATATCCCGCAGCACGGATTTGGTCAGGCGTTCCTTGCTGAATGATGTCTCCAGGGGATATTCGTTGGCCAGCACGACCAGCCGAAGACACCACGCAAATACAGCGTGGCTGTCGGTTTTGGCGTTCACACGGCCCTGGACACTTTGACGCAAAAGGGGTTGCGGCAACGCATCTAAACCGCCCGCCTGATCAATAAAATACCGAATAAGTTCTTCGGCCTTTTCGCGAAATCCTTTAATTCCGGGTATCCACCCCCGTTTAGCCATTTCCGTGACCGGAAACCGATCCCATTGGATATCCGGCATCGACTTGGGGAATTCTGCACCGGTTTCCTGGAGCAGCACTTCCGCCGGAATGCCCAGGCCCCGGTGAAGCCCCCGCATCATGGACAAGGTGAGGGGCCGTTTTCGGTTCAGCACCTCGGACACCTTGCTGCGGCTGCCGATGTACGGGACCAGGTCCTGCTGCCTTAACCCCGCCTGCTCCATGCGGAATCGAATGGCGTCGATGGGGTCCGGCATATTGACCGGGTAATGAACGTCTTCGTACATTTCCACCAGGGTGGCCAGCAGCTCCAGTTCATCTGCTTCAGGCGTACCCGGTTCGGCGTCCATTAATGCCTCGATTCGGCTCAATGCCTGTTCGTAATCGGCTTCAGTCTTGATTAAACGATTGACCATGGCTATACCTCCTCTGCATCGATCTGGTCATATTCCGCATGGGTGCCGATAAAGCGGACGAGAATAATTTCTGCGGCATAATTGATTTTCACGACCAGCCGATACTTGTTACCCCCGATATTGAAGACAACCCGGTTGTCTTTCAGGATACTAGCGGATGCGAATTGCACCTTAATATCTGCGGGTGTTTTCCAGTGGGCATGCTTTGCTTCGTGGTACCAGGATTCCAGCGGCGCCTCGGCATCCGCGTGCGCAAGTTGCTGATAAAAGTCCTTCAGGGTTTTTCGCTTGATGATGCGCATAAAGTAATCTGTTCCCATTTCATTGTCAATATAAAAGTTCCCAAAAAAGGAACAAGAAACAAACAAATCGCGATAGCGGCATCAGGCGGTCGCCTTTTTCTTGGGTGGTTTCTTTTTTGCCGGGGCCTTTCGTTTGGATTTGGTTTCGGTTTGCAGCCGGGCTTTCATGCAGTGGTTGGCGCTATTATTGGATTTGTTTGAGCAGGGTTTGAAGTTTTATAAGGAGATCTGGTAGCTTGTTTGAAGCAACATCCCAAACAATCATGTAATCGACACCGAATAATCATGAATCAACCTGTCCCTCATTCCAGAAACTTTCCGCCACTCAACATCCGGTTGCATTGCTTTGATATCTTCGGGCAGTTTTTTTGAAGCTTCTCCGATAATCTCGATACTTCGGACAAACGCCCTTTTAAGAGTCTCATCGCGGACAAAAGATTCGTAATCCGTATCTGAAATCCGTCAAAATGTAATTGATTTCGTCGAGCATGTGGCGAATGTATTCAGACGGCGACAGAGACACGCTCTACCTCCTTTAAAATATGCGGGCCGATATGCGGACTGAGACCTTCCGGAGTAACGACTTCAACCTTGCGCCCCAAAGTTTCTTCAAGAAGGAAGGAAACTTCCATAAAATTATCAAAGGTATGCTTTTCAGGAGCAAATTCCACAAGAATATCGATGTCGCTTGAAAGGGTTTGTTCACCTCGTACAAATGAACCAAATAGCCCGATATTAGTGACACCAAAAAACGAAAGCCGCTCTCGTACTTCCAGGATGCGGTTAATCAGGTTTTCTTTGCTGACCGTCTTGTTTTCCATTTCTCAAACACCCCTTCGGTAATTTGTACCACCAAAATACAATAAAAATAATAGAAAAGCTATAAAATCAATTGCCTAAATGTGAGGATCGCCAACGGACTGGTCAGGAGCGGTGCGCTTCATGCCGCCCTCTGCACCAAACACCCTCTGGAGGCGTTGTGAGGCTCTTCAAGTTGCTCACATATTACATATATGTTCCGCTTTTTCATCGCCTCACGCCTTGCCAGCGGGCGCGATCTTTTTTTTAAGATCGCTTGTAGCGATTAATTTTTATGCTAATTCTTTTTCTTCTATATATTTTATAAAGTCATTTATATATTCCGTTCGCTAACGTCCGTGTTGAACAGGTTGTTAGGCCGGTGTCGCAAGCTTAAGCCCCACGATACCGGTGATGATCAGCGCAACGCTGATGAGGCGACCGACATTCGTAGGCTCTCCAAATAATACGATGCCCAACAACACGGTGCCGACGGCCCCAACTCCGACCCAAATGGCGTAAGCGGTGCCAACCGGAAACGATTTCATGGCAATGCCCAGTAACCAAAGACTGATGATCATCGCCAATACGGTCCCGACCGTAGGCCACAGCCGGGTGAAACCCTCCGTGTACTTCAACCCGATCGCCCAACCGACCTCAAACAACCCCGCAACAACAAGAATGACCCAGGCCATGTCTTTCCCTTTCACAATGCCGGGGCCGTCCCCGATGGATTCTGGAGCGGTGAGGTCGTCCTCACTTCCGTTCAAGGGCTTACGATGATAGACGCCCGAAGGGGCGTAATATAAAGGCCTCTTCGGCATAAATATTGGGATATGGTTTTTTTGCAGCATAGTACCAATATGGCTGATGTTATGCAATCATTTTAATTACATATGAATTCAAATGTAATGCAAAAACAACCGATATGAACACATCATCTATCCGTTCGGCAATAAAACCAATGGAAGCATTATATCTGCTGTATACTGGCCAAAGAAATTATCATTGACAGCACCTTCCAGGCGATGAATATATGGATACCCGGCCGGTATCCGGCCAAACGCGGCACCAGAGGCACTTTTCACAAGCAGAAACACCGGGATATATCATATGGACACAAAGGATTACCTCACGCGCATTGGATATACAGGAACGCTCGACCCAACTGCAGAAACATTGAGACGGCTTCACCGGGCGCACATGCTTTCCGTTCCCTTTGAGAACCTGGACATTTTTCTTGGCAAGCCCATCGTCCTCGATGTCGAAGCCTTCTACCACAAGGTTGTCCGGCAGGGGCGTGGGGGGTTTTGCTTCGAGCTGAACAGCCTTTTCGCCTGGCTGCTTACGCAGCTGGGCTTTACCGTGACGATTCTCTCTGCGCGGATATTTTATTATGGATCGACCGGCCCGGAATTCGATCACATGGTGCTGATGGTCGAAGCGGAAAAGCCTCTAATCGCGGACGTGGGATTTGGCGATTGTTTTATAGATCCCTTGGGGTTTGACGAAGAGGCAGTCTGGCAGCGGGGATTTTTCTACTCGCTGGGAAAATGGGATTCACAATGGGTGATGAAGCGGCGGGAAGCGGGATTAAAATGGGCGCCCCAGTATTCGTTTTCCCTGACCCCCCGGCGGCTTTCGGATTTTGGGGGAATGAATGAATTTCACCAGCAATCGGCAGATTCCATTTTTACGCGCAAGGTCGTTTGCTCAAAAGCAACGACGAAAGGACGCGTCACCCTTTCCAGAAACCGGTTGATCATAGCGGAGAAAGAGCGCCGGGAGGAAAAGATGGTAGCGGGCGAAGCGGAGTGGTGGGATCTCTTGAAAAGTCATTTCGGGATTGGCAGACCCTCTTCGCTTGCCAGTGATTGAAGAGGATCTGCAAAACAAGTCTTTTTCCCGGAATTAATAATTCCAGCCGAAAACGCCGAACGCGAGGAGGTTCATGATCGCGGGCACGGCATAGATGATGCATAGTGTGATAATTTGGTTCTTCATGGATTTCATGCTGATCACCAGGATGATCGCTAAGAAGAAGTGAAAGTAACCGAAGAGAAAAATCAGCCAGATGCCCTTGAAGGAAAGATACCAGAAAGGATATTCCCAAACCAGGTGCCCGCCGATATTGAGAAGGCATTCCACGAACACGGCAAATGCGGAAAAGCCGATGGCCCAGAACCACTTTTCGGGAATGCCAAGGATCTTTTCCTGCGTGCTTTCCGATAGCGTGTGGTAATAGACAATGCCCGCAAGCAAAAACATGAAGATAATTTCAATGTTCCAGCCAACCATGACCCGAAGGGCCGTGTCGCCGGGAGTTGTCCAGAAGGCCGACCGCTGGGTGAAATGCATGACCCACCCGTTCCAGGTCTCATTGAAGAAATCGACGCCAAACAGGGTAAGGCCGGCAAAGACCGCGTTCCAGTTGCCGGTGGCGCGGGCCAGCTTGATTTCCTTTGCGTAAATGTACATCACGATCATCATCATCGGTATGATGTACCATTTGATCGTTGAAAAATCCCTGATGTTGCTTAACGCCTGAACCGTTGCATCCGTCATTTGCCCCCCTTATGTCTGATGGTATGATGAATCGGGAAGTTGCCGAATATCAAGGATCGGTCCGGCACAGTCCCCGCAATACAAGCGATGTACCCTGTTCGTACATGCCGAAGGCCGAAACGCCCTCTGACTTGATGTAGGTTTTGATCAGAAACATGATATAGACCGAAAACAGAAACTCTGTTGTATGATCAACATCGACTTCAATAAACAACCCTTCATCGATGCCCTGTTCGAGGATGTCTTTGATCAAAAGCATGGCACCCTGGTTGATTTCATAGAAGCGGTCTTCGGCAGGCGACAGGGTGAAAATGCCCGGGTCCTGGATCAATATGGATCGCAGCTGTTCGTCATCGGCAAGGTATTCATAGGATTTGACGGCCATAACCTTGAATTTTTCAATGGCGTTGTCTTTTTCCGCGATGGCGGCGGCAACGGAATCCCGCCATTTCGTAAGGGCATCGCGAATCGACTGCTCATAGAGTTCCCGTTTACTGGAGACGTAGAAATAGAGGTTGCTTTTGGTCATGGAGACCTCTTTGGCAACATCCTCCACCGTGGCTTTTTTAAAGCCGTACCGGGCAAACACCTTCAGCGCAGCAGTTAATATTTCCTGTTTTTTATCTGGTTTGGGCATTTTTATTTCGAATTTTTGAATTATTGATTCATTTATTCAGTTATTCAAAAATAGACGGTTTGTCAACACAAAAAATGCCGGAAAACAATCACTCGGGATTTTTCGGTATACCGGTGGGAGGCCTTGATTCTGAAAATAAATGGATTTTTGGAAAAGATCCGCTTTTTTCAGATCATGCCGGTGGAAAACGCGATCATGAACTGGGCGGCATAATACATGGGCAGGCCTGCGGCGCGGTTAAAAAACGCTTTTTTGACAAACCGCTGGCGGGCGACGAATATATCGGAAAAATAAAACAGCAGCGCCCCACAAAAAACCAGGATTCTTGCGGTCAGGACAATGCTGGTGTTGTTTGCAAACGCGGCGGCGGAAATGACCATGGCGGTGATAATCACGACATAGGCGATTACCGGGCCGAGCATATTTCCCAGACTGGGGCGAAGCCACAAAAACACGCACGCGCTCAGGCAGAGGCTGACAGCAGCGGCGATCCATAAAAACACCCCGCTGACGCCGAAGCTTGAAAACGCGATCACATACATGACATGGCCGGCAAGAAAGGCCACCAGGCCGGCGGTGAAGATTTTTCTGCTTTGAAAAAAGATCAGGCAGACATCGCCGATAAGGCACAGGATAAGCCCAATCAGGATGAGGTGGTAATAAGTTGAACCCTGGTGCGGCTGGATCATTGCTGCGACAATAAAGAGCAGCGATAAAAAGGGTTTTGTCATCAACTGGCCGGGTATGGACTCCTTTTTTGCAAAGTACAGGAGCCCGGCAAGGAGCACCAGTGCGGCGGGGATGAGCAGATAATTCATGTTTCCTCCTGACAGGGATCAAAGGTTCTGGAATTGTCAATGCCGCTACAGCAGCTTTGCTCCTATCGGCACGGGCTTGTCCGGTACGCAAAGGGAAACCTCCCCCTTTTCGTTGTGAAAGCCGGTCACCAGGCACTCGGACATGAGCGGGCCGACTTGCTTTTTCGGGAAATTCACCACCGCAACAACGAGTTTGCCCGTCAATTCTTCCGGGGTGTAAAGATCCGTGATCTGTGCGCTTGATTTCTTCACGCCCAGTTCCTCTCCAAAGTCTATGCTAAGCACATAGGAGGGTTTTCTCGCCTCTGGAAATGCCGCCGCGCTGATGATCCGGCCGACGCGAAGCTCCACCTTTGTGAAGTCCTCCCAGTTTATCGTTTCCATGGATATCGTTTCCATGATGCTTTTCCCCGATAGGATTCTACTTGTTACCGATTTGCAGGCAACGGGTCCAGCGCATTTCCAAAAAAACCGCCCCGCACCCCATGCCCGGCCAAACGGGTTTCCAGCGGCGTCAGTCTCTGCCCTGCAAAAAAATGGGGGAGAGCCAGTCCACTATGCGTTTGGGGGAAAGGCGGAGAAGGAAAATATGGACCAGCCAGCTCCGGAATCCAGGCACGTACAGGAATTTTTGCTTTTCAAAGGCCTTTACGGCTTTTTCGGCAACCCACTCCGGCTTTTTCAACCCGCTGATGGCAAACCAGCGCAAGTGCTTTGGAAACCCGCCATGGCGCAGAATATCGGTGTCCACGTAGGGCGGGTTCAGGGTGCATACGGTGACACCGGTCCCCTTGAGCTCCGCGCGAACCCCCTGGGACAGGCTCTGGAGCCCGGCCTTTGTGGCGCCGTAGACGGTTTGATAGGGGGTCGGCTGAAGCGCGGAAACGCTGGAAATGTTTAAGATCGAGCCCTTTTTCCGGGCGATCATGTCCGGCAGGAAAAGGCGCATCAACCGGGCCGGGACATTGAGGTTCAAATCGACCATCAGTTTCAGCCGGTCGGGATCCTGCTCCCAGAATTTGCCGTATATGGCAATGCCGGCGTTGTTGACCAGGATGTCGATGTCGCCGGTTTCCTGTTTTACGGCCTGGTACAGGGATTCGGGCCCCTCGGGGACGGCAAGGTCAAGGGGGAAGCACCACGTGTCCACGTGAAAGTTTTCCCGTATGTCTTTGGCGACATCGTTTAGCAGGGCTTCTTCCTGCGGCAGGCTCCCTATGGCCAGGTGCGCGCCGCGCGCGGCGAATGCATGGGCAAGGGCCTTGCCGATGCCGGTGGACGCGCCGGTGATCAATACCTTTTTTCCGGCCAAATCGATTTTACCCATTTTTTCAGGCTCCGTTTTATGGTTGAGCGTCTCCCACCGCCACGCCGAACAAGGGGGGCATGACCGGATAGCCGATGGTCGCGTGAGGGGTTGTCATTTCCCGGGCCATGGCAATGGCTGTGTCCAGGTCTTTTGCCGGGACAAAGCCGATCTTGCGGGCGGTATCCGGCTGCCTGGCCCCAGCCAGGATCACCCCCTTGACCTGCCGCAGGGCCATGCCGGCCCAGAACCAGTTGATCAGGGCGTGGGTGCCGTGGTAGGCGAAGCGGTTTCGGTATTTGTCCAGGTATGTTTCGTCGTCGGCATACACGTCGGCCAGCTGCTCCCAGCAGGCTTCGGGGTCGTAGAATTCGGGCAGGTGAAGGTGCCAGAAATCCACGTACGAGGGGTGGTGGAAGGGATGGAATTTTTCAATGCCCGGGTTGCAGGCGATAATCACGCCGTTGGTGCGGACCAGGGGGCGCCCGGCGTAGAGCCCCCGCATGTATCCCAGGATCACGCTGCGCAGAAGGATGGGGTTGAACACGGACAGGGCGCTGTAGGGGCTCAGGTTCGGCACCCCGAAGATGAGTATATCCACTGGTTCTGCCACGGCGACGTTCTGCTGGGACTTGACCTGCGCTATGGTCCGGGGGTGGACCTCGTCCACATCGCCGGCCCGGACGCCGATGAGCTGGTAGTCCGCCCGGATCCGGTTGCGCAGGAACCGCTTGACCCTGCAGGGGGATGACGCAGACATGGCGAACAGGGAGCGGGTTGCGGCTTTGGCAGCCAAATGCGGCATCTTCCCCTGGTAGGGGGAGAGCAGCCCGGCCATATGGCCCGGCCAGAGCTTGTTGTTGATCACGGTTTCGATCTGAAAGATGTCGTATTTTTCGCGCACCACCTGCCCCATTGCAGAAAGGGCATGGTGCATGGGGCTGTGATCGGGATCCATGATGGAGTCCACCCCGTTCCACTCGTGGGGCGTGTGGTGGCACCGGATGCTGTCAAAGGAGCCCAGGCCGACCATGATGCTTTTCCAGCCGCCGTTCATGGTGGTGAAATTGATGTTCACGTAGATCGTGATGTCGGACTCGTCAATGGCCCGGTTGACCTCCACGGCCATGCCATCAGGCGTCTGCCCAATGCGGATCAGCTGGTCCGGGTCGGTGGCGTCGTGGTTGGAAACGGACGACGCCCCCACGGAATGGATCACTTTTTTGCCAAGGACAATGGCGAGCTCGTCCATGGTCCATTTCCGGTGGAGGCCCACTGCGCAGATCAGGCGTATGTTTTCGATCTTGACGCCGGCTTTTTCCAGGCGCGCCAGGAGGTGTAAGATGACCTGGCCGCGAATGTCGTTTCGCATCAGGGGGACGGGAAGGCACGGGTCGTCAAATGCTATGGTTACGCGGCTGCGGCTGTTTACTTTCGATTCAAGCGTATCCATGCCCAGGGGGTGATCAAGGGCCTGTGCGATCAAGTCGCTGGAAAGGGCGGCGGGCGGGATCGGGGGGTTGGGATAAATAAAGCGGGTTTCTTTGGGAAACCTGCCGATCTTTATGTCGTCGCCGTAAAAAATGAGCTCTTCGGTCCTTATGGACATAATGGCTCTCCTGCGTGTGACGGGCCCTCGGTTAGAACCTGTCTCAAAATTGTCTTTCGGTCCGATATCTTTGTTATGTACTACATTATCTGTTCACAAAAAAAGCAAAATTTTACGGCTTCGCAAAAAGCCCGATATCTGCGTTGCGCACAATCTTTGAAGAATCTCATCACGCCAAAGGCGTGACTCAAATCTTCAAAAACTGCACGCGCCTTGATCTTGACCTTTTTACTTTGCCGTTCAAAATCGACTTTTACGAAAGCATCAAATTTAATTGCTTGGCAAAAATTTTGATTGGTTTATACTTTCCGGCATGTCGAACAAAACAACCAATTTTATCGCCATCGTCATCGCACTTGTCTCGCTGGTCCTGGGCGGCGGATCGTTGCTCTGGTTCGGTTTGTTTCTGTTGGCGGGATCGTTTTCCGTTTTCGACCTCGGACTGAGTCTTCCCGGGCTTTTGTCCGTCAATGCCAGCCTCAGCCTTTTCTTTTTCGCCCAGCACAGCATCATGCTGCGAAAATGGTTCCGCACCCGCGCGGAAAAGATCATTCCTCCGCCGTACTTCGCCTCTTTTTTCGGCATATCGTCGGCCCTGGCCCTTTTGGTTGTGCTGATCGGGTGGCAGGAAAGTTCGTATGTTCTGTTTTCAGCCGAAGGGGTATACCGGGCGGCCTTTCGGCTTCTTTTCCTGGTCTCTGTGGCCGGGTTCCTATGGGCGGCCCACTCGCTTCAATCCTTTGACTCCTTTGGCGGCAAAACGCTGCTGCGGCATGTCAACAACCGGCCGCCAAAGGCTTTACCGCTGACAGTTCAAGGGCCATACAAACTTGTCCGTCATCCTTTGTATTTTCTTTCATTGCTGATGATCTGGTCTTCCCCGGATATTTCTGCCGACAGGATGTTGTTTAACGTGCTGTGGAGTGTGTGGATCGTTATCGCGACAAGGCTGGAAGAAAAAGACCTGGTGGCGGAGTTTGGGAACGAATACCGAAATTACCAGAAAGAAGTGCCTATGCTGATTCCATTGAAGAAAAAAGGCACGTAGCTGCTTGACGCCGCCCGCCGGTTTTTTGCAAGTCAGTCCGATTTTGTTACATTGGAAGAAGAAAACCGCAACGGTTGAATCATGCAAAAGGAGGTGTGATCCTATGAGCAAGCGGGAGATTCACAATGTGACTATCGAATGCGTACAGGGGGATATCGCCGACCAACCCGACCTGGACGCCGTTGCCAATGCGGCCAATGCACAGCTCCGGATGGGGGGCGGCGTGGCCGGGGCCATCCATAGGAAAGCCGGGCCCGCACTCGAGGAGGAATGCCGGCCGCTGGCGCCGATCCGCCCCGGGGAGGCGGTGATCACCGGCGGGCACAACCTTCCCAATCGCCACGTGATCCATTGCCTGGGGCCGGTATACGGCAGGGACAATCCTTCCGACGAACTTTTGGCCGACTGCTACCGCAATGCGCTGTTGCTGGCCGAAAAGAATCATCTCTTCTCCGTGGGGTTTCCCGCCATCTCGACCGGCGCGTTCGGGTTCCCCCTGGAGCCTGCTGCGCGCATCGCCGTTAACACCGTTGCTCACGAGGCGCCAAAGCTGTTGTCGGTAAAACTCGTGCGCTTTATCCTGTTCAGCAGGGACGATTTGGCGGTGTTCGACCGGATCCTCGGAAAGACCGGACAGTAGCCGCAAACACGGGCGTCAGGTTTTTTCAGGCGCGATGAGCACTTCCGGGTTCAGGATCCAGTCGGGATCGAGGGTGTGCTTGACCTGCCCCAGCACCTTGCCCATGAGCGGCGCGCTTGATTGTTCATACCATGGCCGATGGTCCCGCCCCACGGCATGGTGGTGGGTGATGGTGCCGCCGTTGGCGATAATGGCATCGGATGCAGCCGTTTTGACGGCGTCCCACTGCTGGAGCATTCTGCCGCGCTTCCCCGGCGCCACCACAGTATAGTAAATCGTCGGGCCGTCGGGATAAATATGGGTAAACCGCCACATCACGAGCCCTTTGCCGCAAAGGGCTTCCAGGGCGGCCTGGGTGTCGGCCTGCACGCTTGCATGGAACGCGTCAAACCGGTCCCACGTGATGGCAGTTTCAAAGGTTTCCGTGATAACGCCGCAGCGGGCCAGCACGTCTCTCATGTACGGCGCCCGCAGAAAATTCTCCTTCCACTTCTGGCTGGTGGATACGCCGGCATCCGGTTTTGCCGCCCCGGTGCTTTGGGTGATGCGAACGTCCGACGCCTTCCACTGGCCGTTATACTTTCCGCAGATTTCCAGGGCGCGATGAAGCTTTGCGTCCTGGGGGTGATCATGGGATTCAAAACCCAGTAGCAAAACCGCGTGGCTTCCGTCACCGATGCCCATGGAAAGTGATTCCAGCGGGGAGATAAGCCGGCAATTGGCCGGATACAGGCCCGACTGGCTGATATGGCGCACCGTATCGACGCCTTGTGCTTCATTTGAAAAGCGGACGGATGCGGATGCACGCATGGTCGGAAAGGTCTGGAGACGCATGGTCGCCTCGGTGATGATGCCGAAAATCCCCTCCGAGCCGATCAGCAGCCGGTTGGCGTCTGGGCCGTCCCCGGTTCCAGGCAGCTCCCGTGTTTCGAGAACGCCTTGCGGGGTGATCATCCGGATCGCCTGGACAAACTCGTCGATGTGCGTGTACAAAGTGGCGAAATGCCCGCCGGCCCGCGTGGCAATCCAGCCACCCAGGGTCGAGAATTCAAAGCTTTGGGGGAAATGCCGCAGCGTCAAACCGTGTTTCCTGAGCTCGGTTTCCAGGGCCGGGCCATAGATACCGGCTTCGATGCGGGCAGTGCGGGAGGCGGCATTAATGGATAGGATTTTATCGAACCGGCGCATATCGCAGGATATGGAGCCGGCATATCCTGCGCTTCTGGGCGGCTCCACCCCGCCGACCACGCTGGAGCCGCCCCCGTAGGGGACCAGCGCGATAGAAGACGATGCACAGAATTCCATAAGGCGCGCAATATCCGCCTCAGTGCGCGGATATGCCACGTAATCCGGCGGATTGTCGTACTGTCTGTCAAGCGCTCTGAGCACGTCTCGAAGGGCCTTGCCGAACGTGTGACCAGCCCGGTCCAGGGGTTTGTCTACGCAAAAATCGGCCAATTCACGCGACAGGGAAAACCGGGGCGGACGAAGAGAAATGTCTTCGATGCGTGGCGGGGGCTGCTCGTCCAGTTCACTCAATTCAAATATTGCCATCACCATGGCTTTGAAATTCCTCACAAATGAATCCGGCAGCCTTTCGTCTGCATGCCCCCATCCCCAGAAACTTCGCCCGGCGTTTTCCATGCAATTCCCCCTTTGATATCGAAAGCGTAATTTTCATATGCAAAGAAGCCTGCTTGACGGCGCAGGCAAATGTATACTGTACATACAGCAGGCCACCATCCGGATCAATATCAAAGAAGCGTTTGCTCTTTCCGGATCTTGTTTGAATCATAAAAAAATTTTTGACGATGTGGTTTTTCACCGTAATATTTCAGGTATGGCAGTGATGTGAAAGCCGGTTTTCAAACGGTGCTATTGGGCATTGTTTCGCATTATGCCTTGCGGAAAACCGGATGCAGGACAAGGCAAAATGATTGACGCATGGAGGTGCATTATGAAACGCATGATTATTGGAAAAAGTACCGCGCTTGCCGTGATGGTACTGCTTATCCTGGGTGTTGCGACGACGGCGGATGCCCAGCGGGGCCAAACCATGATGGATCGGCAGCAGAGGCAGGATATGAACAGCCAGTGGACCGGCCGCGGCCACGGCATGATGGGCGGTCCGGGAATGGGCATGATGGGTCCTGGAATGGGCATGATGGGCGCAGGCGAAATGCCTTGCCCCATCATGAATCAGATGGGACAAGGCATGGGCATGGGAATGGCCGGGCCAATGAATCTGCCGAACCTGACAGGGGAGCAGCAAAGCAAGGTTCGCACCATACAACGGGAGATGCGCCGCGAACAGATGGAAAAAATGATGGATATCATGGATATCCGGGATGATATCATGACGGAAATGGCAGCCGAGCGGCCGGACCCGAAAAAAATTCGCGAAATGCAGGCATCCATGAGCCAAATGCAGGGGGAGATGCTCGAATCAACCGTTAATAACCGCAACCAGATCTACGATTTGCTCACCGAAGAACAGCAAAAGCAGATCCGCGAATATCAGAAGAACTGGTAAGATCAAGCAGCCTGGCGTTTTTCGCCAGGCTGTCTACGAACAGCCACCTTAATCGGAAAGGACGAATTCAGACCGGCTCAGCCGGGAAGAAATGCCAAGTGCCAGAACCACCACTGCGGACAGGACATAGACATATGCAGACCACCCGTAGTGTTTATACACAAGGCCGGGAAGATACGATCCAAGGGTGCCGCCGGCGTAGTAGCAGGAAATATAGAGTCCGTTGACCACACCCCTTTTGTTGCCGGCATGCCGGTTAATAAGTCCCGGCATCACAGAATGAACAAGAAACATTCCGGTGCAGAACAGAAACATGTTGGCAAATGTGAGATGTGTGCTGTCCGTCAGAAAAAAGAGCATGGACAAAAGATAGAAAGAAAGGGCTGCCACGACGGTGCGCGCTTCTCCGCCGATGAGGTTGATGATGCGGGCCGAAAAAACAGCGGCAATAAAGCCTGTCAGGTAGCCCGTGTATATGGTCGAGATCCGCAGCTCGGAAAGCTGTCCCCCGATTTCGGTCAAACGGAAGGGAAGAAAATTCAAAACAGAGGCGAACGTAAAAAACGAAAAGAAAATAACCAGATATACCCGCAGAAATCCGTTTACTTTCAGGATATCCGGGATGGCGCCCAGGCGCAGACGGTTAAATGCTACGATGGGATCGGATTTTAACCAGCGCAGCAGAACGAGATTGAACAACAGAGCAAAAAAGATGGCCAGAAACGAATAGCGCCATCCAAAACAAGTGGCAACCAATCCGGACAGAAGCCGCCCGAAATATCCGCCGATGATGGTTCCGGCAACATAGAGCGACATGATGCGCTGGATGTTATGGACGTTGCTCATGGTTGAAAGGTAGGTCATAAGTGACGTCAATACCGCCGGGATGCACAATCCCTGGATAAGCCGCATGAGCAGAATGAACGGAAACGAATTTGAAAAAAATATACCGAGCTCGCTTGCCATGATAATAGATACGGAAACCATGATCAGCCTTCTGGCTGTAAAGGATTGCAGGAGAAAACCATAAATAATGGGGGCAAACCCCAACGGCAGGAGGGTTGCCGTAACCAGAAGGGAAGCGGTAGATTCGCTTACGCCAAATTCCGCCCGCATCATCGGGAGCAGCGGCTGCGGCGTGTAGAGCGCCGAAAACGCAAAAGTTGTAGTATAAAATATAATGACGGATGAGGCGTAGGATGTTTTCATCAAACGCCCCGGGAGGTCGTTTTTGCCAAAAATGCCAGCAGGTTTTTATTGAACTCGGCGGCCGCCTCGATGTTGGAGAGGTGATATGCCCGGGGCAGCTCCTTCATTACGGAATTTGGAATCGCTTCATGAATCTGGCGGGCGGCTTCC
>JAABUA010000004.1 GCA_011389515.1 Desulfobacteraceae bacterium | reverse complement strand
GGGGCGGTTTGGCACCTCGATGTCGGCTCATCACATCCTGGGGCTGTAGCAGGTCCCAAGGGTTCGGCTGTTCGCCGATTAAAGTGGTACGTGAGCTGGGTTTAAAACGTCGTGAGACAGTTTGGTCCCTATCTTTCGCGGGCGCAGGATATTTGAGGGGATCTGTTCCTAGTACGAGAGGACCGGAATGGACGAACCACTGGTGTTCCAGTTGTCGCGCCAGCGGCATAGCTGGGTAGCTAAGTTCGGACGGGATAACCGCTGAAAGCATCTAAGCGGGAAACCCACCCCGAGATAAGATATCCCGTTGCATGGAGACATGCGACCTGAAGGCCCCTTGGAGAAGACGAGGTTGATAGGCCGGGGGTGTACGCACAGCAATGTGTTGAGCTTACCGGTACTAATAGGCCGTGAGGCTTAGCCACAATTTTAATTGGGCTGAACGTTTTGATAGGTTTGCATTACGGTTTTTCGGTGGCGATGGCAAAGGGGAGACACCCGTTACCATCCCGAACACGGAAGTTAAGCCCTTTAGCGCCGATGGTACTGCCAGGGAGACTTGGTGGGAGAGTAGGTCGCCGCCGAAATCAATATATAAAAGCCCCGATGTCTTCTCTTCAGGAAGACCGGGGCTTTTTTTATGCGCTTTTTTTGTTGATTAACCGCGCATTGCCATTTTATAATGATTTTATCCATCTACTCTTTATTTCCGGCGGTTCTAGTGCGCTTAAAGAGCCTTAAAGTAAAAATTGCCATCACCCTTGCCCTGCTTTTGCTGGTCGCCATCGGTTTGACCAATTTCGTTCTGTTTCGCCTCATTGAAAGAAATATCATTGATACGCATTTTACGTTCGGGAAAAATTGGATTGTAGCAATGCATGATGCGGATCGGGTCTTCCAAGAACAATTAACCGCATTGTCCGGAAACGAAAACGGCATTTACCCCGGCATTGTATACGCAAATGTAAACGAAAGAAGGGACACATTGTATCTTGCAGATGCGGATGCCGACATTATCGATCGACACGCAAGGACGCTTCTTGCGCATGTCAAAAATACAGGTCAGCCTGCACACCTTTTTGCCGGCCGGGAGTGGGGGATCTTTTGGAAAAGAGGCAAATACCTTGTCATCGGCGCCCCTTTACCGGACGGTTCCGGCGCAGGCATCGTGGCAATGACGCTTGGTTCCGATTACCAGATGCTGCGAAACGCTCAGCAGGCAGCCATGGGGTATTTGTTGTTAAATTTTCTGATACTGTTTGTTGCAGGTGTTTATCGTTTTACAGGCCTTGTTATCCGTCCTGTCCGACGATTCATCCGACTTACGGATAATTACCGGTATTCAGAGCCGTTTGACCTGTTTCCGGAAAAGCAGCACGATGAGTTCAGCAGACTGTCTTCTTCCCTGAATCGCATGATGCATCGTATCGAAGATGACAGGCACGAATTAGAGCAATCCATCGAGAAAATTGAAACAGCCAATCGGGATTTAAAAAAAGCCCAGCAGGAGATCATCCGGGCGGAAAAACTTGCTTCCATCGGCCGGCTCTCTGCAGGCATCGCCCATGAAATCGGCAATCCAATCGGTATTGTGCTCGGATATTTAGGTTTGCTCAAGACCCGTTCCATATCTTCTGATGATAGAAACGGCATGGACTACATCACCCGGGCAGAAGCTGAAATCAACCGCATCAATAATATCATTCGGCAGCTGCTTGATTTTTCCCGATCAACCACATCAGATTTTACGGAATTTTCCGTTCATGACCTGCTTTATGACACCGGGCGAATGCTTTCGCAGCAGCCATTGATGGAAAATATCCGTCTGTATTTTGATTTCTCGTCTGCCGATGATATCGTTTATGCGGATTATCATCAAATGCACCAGGTGATTGTCAATCTCGTCATCAATGCCGCAGATTCAATTCCTTCTGCAGAAAATTCAAACCAGGGGGAAATCCGGTTTGTTACCGCAAATACTGAGGACGGGAAATGGTTTCAACTCGAAATTAAGGACAATGGCTCCGGTTTTCCGGTTGACAATATGGACAAAGTATTTGATCCTTTTTTCACTACCAAGGAAACCGGCAAGGGCACGGGACTCGGACTGTATGTAAGTTACATGATTATTGAGCGGTTTGGCGGAAGCATTTCAATACAGAACAACAAGGAATGCGGGGCCAGCATTGTTATCCGGCTGCCGCGGGCAGACAAAAGAAAATCCGGCTATGATTCATAACAGGATATTGATCGTCGACGATCAGACCAACATGCGCCACATGATGTCGGCACTGCTTACGGACAGCGGATACATCGTTGATGAAGCTTCCGACGGGGATGAAGCGCTGCGCAAAGTGATCAACGGGGAAGGGTATGATTATATCTTCTGCGATATAATGATGCCGAAAATGGACGGTATGACGTTTATGAAATCAGCCGGTCAATACCTGGAAAAAACCGATGTTATCATGATGTCCGCATATGGCAGCATCGATGTTGCGGTCGAAGCGATGAAGCTTGGTGCATATGATTATATTTCCAAACCGTTCAAGCCGGATGAAATTCTGCTCACGCTCAAAAAGGCCCGTGAAAAATTACAGTTGAAGGCGGAAAACAGTGCTTTACGACAAAGAATAGGGGAAATCGAAGCTTCACAGAGTTTCGGCAGCATGGTTGCCAAGAGCAAATCAATGCAGGACTTGTTCAAGCTGTCTCTAAAGGTTTCGCAATATGATACGACGGTTCTGATTACCGGGCAGAGCGGAACGGGAAAAGAATTGATCGCCAGGGGTATCCATTCCAGCAGTAAGCGTAATAAAAACCAAATGGTTCCGGTTAATTGTGCAGGAATACCTCATAATTTACTTGAAAGCGAGTTGTTTGGACATAAAAAAGGGGCGTTTACCGGTGCTGACCGTGACTATGGCGGATTGTTCGAGGCGGCGCAAGGGGGTACCATATTCCTCGATGAAATCGGGGACCTGCCCATTGCATTACAGGTCAAGCTGCTGCGGGTATTGCAGGAAAGCGAAATCCGGTCGGTTGGCGATTCCGGAACAAGGATAGTGGATGTCCGGGTGATTGCCGCGACATCGAAAAATCTCGAAGAAGCGATTGAAAGAGGCCATTTCAGGGAAGACCTGTATTATCGCTTGAATGTCATGGCGATACATATTCCTCCGCTGGCGGAACGAAGCGAGGATATCCCGTTGCTTTGCCATTTTTTTATGGATCGCTACGGCCGAAAATTCGATAAAAAGGTTAATTCCGTTTCCTCGGCCGCAATGTCTTTGCTTCTGGAATATCAATGGCCCGGCAATGTCAGGGAACTGGAGAACATGATTGAACGCGCAATCGTTCTCGCAGAAGACAAACAACTGAAGCCGGAACACTTTCCCGCGATTTTGACGCGCGCTGCAAGTGAACGTTTGACCGGAACAGATGATGTTTTTTCCGGGTTTTCAATAAAAACAGGAAAAATAAGGCTGGAGAAGGCATTAATCAGCAGGGCGCTTACACAAACCGGAGGAAATAGAACGAAGGCGGCCAGGCTGCTTGAAATAAGCCATCCTTCCCTGTTGAGCAAGATGAAGCTTTACGGCATTGACATATGACGACTCCGTTAAAAGTCCAATATCTGCGTTACGCGCGATCCCTCAGAATCTCACGTACGCTAAGTACGCTGCATTCTTCGGGATCGCGCAAGCCTTTGATCTTGTCACGCCATGGCGTGATTACGAAGTCGTCTGATCGAGTCTTTTTACGGGTGCATCACATATAATAAAGCGTAAAAACCACCAAGGGCATGAACCGGTTTCGGGTTCATGCCCTTGGTGGTAATGTTGAGATGGGTTCTAAAAACTATTCCTCTCGGATATTGATACGATCTCTCAGCTTGCCCGAGCACTTGAACGTCACGACCCGTCTGGCGTCAAGAAGCAGGTCGTCTCCCGTAGCCGGATTTCTTCCCCTTCTGGTTGATTTGCCTTTCACGCAAAATTTTCCGAAACCGGAAACAAGAACATCTTCCCCGTTTTCCAGGCTTCTTTTGATAATTTCAAGAAGGGATTCTACAATGTCAACCGATTTTTTTTTGGTAAAGCCGAGTTCGTTCACCTGCTCCACAATTTTATTTTTTGTCAATGCCATCATGCCTCCTGCTCGGGCTGTTAATTGTAAATCGATATTTGAACCGGGCTATTCTTCGCTTTGCCCTTCTGCATGTTCACCCGGTTCTATTTCGGATTTTTCCTGTTCATTTTTACCGATGGGGAAATGCTCTCTCACTGTTTCCAGTATGCGATCGATCCGGTTGGCAATTTCATCGATTTCTGTTTTTAACTGGATGTCATCCGGATAATCCGTATTCGTTTTCTTCGATATTACCAAATTACTTACTTGTTCGGTGTGTCTCTTTAGCATAAACAGTGCACTTATCCCAAAGCGTTTCTTCATTCGTTGTTTAATAATGTCAATAATTAAACAGAAAAGAATAAAATGTCAAGAGGTTATGCGGCAACCGGTAAAATTAATATAAAAATGAAGGATACAGACTGTAGAGATTCAGTTGTGTGGCATCTTAGGAAGTTTGAATATCGGGGTAAACAGAATTTTGATTTACAATTTGACAATCGGCAGAAAATATATGAACGTATACAAAAACAATATGAAATTGTGCAAAAGCGATTTACCATAACTGAGAAAGAATTGTAAAGCCATGAAGGCCCTTCATTGAAACACCGGGACTGTCATAGCTTTTTTTTTGTCTTATGGTTTGACTATCGCTTCTTTTTTTGATTTTCCGGCAGGTCTCCTGCGCAAGCATGCGGTGGTTTTAAAATAACGCTAAACGAAACGGAGAAGTAAGATGAAAAAGTCGATTTTGGTCTGTATCATATTTGCCTTTTTGGGTTTGTTGATTCCTGCGCCGGCCTCAGCGTCCGGTACGCTTACATTTTTCGCCAACGGTGAAGAACTGATCACGGAAGGTTTTCTTCCTCCCAAGCAAACCAAGGATGGATGGACACTGACATTCGACCATGCGTTTGTAGCGCTTTCCCATATTACCGCATATCAGACCGACCCTCCCTATGATCCGCATTCCGGACAGCCTCTTTCCACCAAAGAAAAAGTGGTTCTTGACGGTGTTTATGTGGTCGATCTTGCAAGAGGCAGTGACCAAATCCTGCCGGTTTTTGTGGGTGAGGCGGCCGATGCCCCGACCGGTCATTACAATGCCATTTCCTGGAGAGTTGTTGCCGATAAAGGAGGGATTTTGTCCGGGTATTCAATGCTGCTGATAGGAAAAGCCGAAAAGGATGGACAAAAAATACAATTTCAGATCCGTACTGCCGAAGAGGCTACGTATACCTGCGGCGAATTTGTCGGTGATGAGCGAAAGGGATTTCTGCGAGAAGGGGAGGCGGCAAATCTGGAAATGACCTTTCATTTTGACCACGTTTTCGGCAGGGCCGATAAGGAGGCTGATGACCCCATGAATACAGGCGCCGTTGGATTTGCGCCATTTGCCGATGGTGCAAAGGTCCATGAGATAACGCTTCAGGGAATGCATATCGGACATGCCGGAGAAGGGCATTGCGCTGTTCAATGGCATTAAAAGTATATAATAGGTGATGATATATGATAAAATCTATTTTTTTCCCGGCATTCTATCTGGCTTGTTATCTTTTCGGAGCCGTGAATGTATACGCTCATGGGGTTGTGGCGGGATATACCGAGGTGCCGGGGATAAAAATTGCTGCACAATACGACAATGGGAGCCCCCTTGCCGGGGGGGAGATAACTGTTTTTGCAGCCGACAAACCGACAACCCCGTGGCGGCGTTCAACCCTTGATGATCAGGGAGAATTCGTTTTCGTGCCGGATCATTCCATTGTCGGCACATGGAGTGTTCAGGTCCGCCAAAGCGGCCATGGCACCATGATCCACATACCGATAATCGAAGGGGAAGTTGGACCGCAGGAGGATGCCCCTTCGGGCGCCCTTACCCCTCTGCAAAAAGGGGTCATCGCTGTCTGCGTTGTCTGGGGCAGCATCGGCACCGCCCTGTTTTTTTCAAGGAGAAAACACGAAAAGCATACTGCTCTGTAAATATCATCGAGGATTCAAAAGAAGATTGTTGATGCGGTTTATCGGTTCTATCTTGAACTTTTATCAGCAGGTCCTATATTGAGGGTCAATAAATGAAATGGGGAAGAAAAGGGGCCTGAATATGGAGCCGACGAGCGGATTTGAACCGCTGGCCTGCTGATTACGAATCAGCTGCTCTACCAACTGAGCTACGTCGGCTGAAATTTTGTCATTTTTGATACCATGAGGACCAATAACCGTCAAGCGGTTTTTTACTAAAGCAATTCATATGAAAATCTTACCTGAAAAGCATTTTGACAGCAAGGAAACCCTGATTGACGACATAATTGATGCGATGCAGGTTCGTTCGGTTCGGGATGTTATCATCGAAGGATATGCCGGTTCGGAAAGGTCCTATGTTATAGCCCGCCTGGCGGAAAGAATAAGACGCACCGTATTTTTGATTGTCCCTTCAAAGCAGGTTGGCGAATCAGTGGTCCAGGACCTTTCCTTTTTCTCCGGACCATCCACGCCGCCTGTATTTCTCTTCCCGCCGTACAACATCCTCCCTTTTAAACGGCTTGCTTACCACAGCGAAACAGCTGCATACCGGATCCGTATACTGTATGAACTCGCAGTTGCCGGAAACTCCCCGTCAATTGTTGTCGTTCCCGTTGAAACACTGCTTCAGCGGATTATTCCCCGGGATATTTTATGCGATTATGCTGAGCTTGTCATGGTCAATGAAGACCTGGACCGCGACAGGCTTGTGGGCAAGCTTCACGACGGCGGTTACGTGTATTCGGCTGTTGTTGAAGAGCCCGGGGAATACAGTATCCGGGGGGGGATTATCGATGTGTTTTCACCAATGTATGACGATCCCCTTCGCATCGAATTGTTCGGGGACACGGTTGATTCCATTCGCCGTTTTTCTGTTGCCACCCAGAGAAAGGTCGACCACATGGAAGAAGCGGTCATCCTTCCGGCCAGGGAGGCTGTCTTTGAAAAACACACCATCAATGAGGTAGTTCAACGGGCTCGTGCCCAGAAAGCCTCTGCCGGCATTACCGAGGCAGCGGTTACAGGATTTATTGACAAGCTTCAACATGAGGGGGTCTTTCCGGGCGTTGAAAGCTTGCTCCCCCTTATTTACGGCCGGACGGATACGGTGTTTGATTATATGCATCAACATGCCATGATGATTGAATACGACCCGGCTGCCAATGAAAGCGAAGCTGTTAAAAAAGAAAACCGGGCAACCATGAATTATCTCTCCGCCTGTGATGACAACCGAATGTGCGTTCCACCCGAATCGATTTATCAGCAATGGCCGCGAGTAAAAGCGGCCCTCTCGGACCGTCAAAAACTGTCATTTCATATCATACGGGTGCAGGCGCCGGAGGATTTGGCCAAAACCGCGGGAGCGGTTTTCCGGCCCGGGGTGGAAGACAATGCAGGTCTTGCTGAACAGGTCAAAATTCACGGCAAAGGGGAGCGATTGTTAACGCCGCTTTTGGACTGGATTGAAACCCATGAGGCGAATAAATACCATGTGGCGATTGTCTGCCAGACGCGATTTCAGGCGGATCGACTCCGGGGGTTGCTTGATCCGTATGGGAAAAAACTGGAAATTTTTCAATCGTTTATGGATATAATCGGCAGATTGCCAAAGTCCGCCATAATCCCCGGGCATTTAAGCGAAGGGTTTGTTTTTCACGACCTGCGGCTTGCGGTCGTCACGGAAAAGGAGATTTTCGGAAAAAAGTCGATCCGTCGAAGCCGGAGAGAAAAACGCCATGCCGCACGCACCGCATTTCTTGATTTTTCCGATATCAACATTGACGACCTCATTGTTCATATCTCGCATGGCATCGGGCGCTACAAAGGCCTTGAAAAACTGACCATTGACGTCGTCACCAACGATTTCATGGTTCTTGAATACCGGGACAGCGACAAGCTGTACCTTCCTGTCGACCGTATGGACATGGTTCAGAAATACATGGGTGTTGAAGATGTCGTCCCGGTGGTGGACAAGCTCGGCGGAACCTCCTGGGAAAAGGCAAAGACAAAGGCAAAGAAAAGCGTTGAAAAAATCGCGGGCGAGCTTCTCCAGCTTTATGCACAGAGAAAAGTTGAAAAAGGGCATGCCTTTGGTGGGGATGACAGCTATTACAGGGATTTTGAAGCGGGTTTCGCATATGATGAAACCGAAGACCAGATTAAGGCCATTGAAGATGTTCTGGCCGACATGGAGGCGCCTGTCCCCATGGACCGGCTGATTTGCGGGGATGTCGGTTACGGAAAGACTGAAGTTGCGCTTCGCGCCGCTTTTAAGGCAGTCAACGACGGAAAGCAGGTGGTCATGATGGTCCCGACCACCCTCCTTGCAGAACAGCACTTTCATACGTTTACCCAGCGATTTGAAAAGTATCCCGTAGTCGTTGATTGTATCAGCCGGTTTCGAACAAAAAAGGAGCAAAAGGCCATTGTCGATCGCATGCAGAAAGGCATTGCCGACATTGTGATCGGAACACACCGCCTGCTCCAGAAAGATATCGGGTTTAAAGATCTGGGCCTTGTTATAATAGACGAAGAGCAGCGTTTCGGGGTCAAGCATAAGGAAAAACTGAAAAAAATGCGGAGCATGGTGGATGTGTTGTCCATGACTGCTACGCCCATTCCCCGAACCCTGCACATGTCGATGCTGGGCGTAAGGGATATCAGCATCATTGCCACGCCCCCGGAATTGCGGCAGCCGATCATTTCATACATCAGCGAACTGGACCCAGCGGTCATATCGGAAGCGATTACACGGGAAATGGAGCGGGGAGGACAGATCTTTTTTGTCCATAACAATATCAATACCATCTGGAATACGGCAAAATATCTAAAGGAACTGGTGCCGGCGGTTCGACTGGGCGTTGCGCATGGGCGCTTGAGTGAAGTTGAGCTGGAAGACGTCATGGAAAAATTTGTAAACCGGGAAATCGACATGCTGGTGACAACCACCATCGTGGAGTCGGGTTTGGATATCCCCAATGCAAATACGATTATTATAAACCGTGCGGACCGGTTCGGGCTTGCCCAGATATATCAGCTTCGCGGCCGCGTGGGCAGGGCCGGCGAGCAGGCATATGCATATCTTATCATACCCGGTGAAGCGGCCTTGGGGCATGATGCACAAAAGCGGCTCAAGGTGTTGATGGAGAACAGCGATTTGGGTGCAGGCTTTCAGATTGCGCTGCACGATCTGAAAATCAGGGGGGGCGGCGCCGCATTGGGCATCCATCAGTCCGGGCACATATCGGCCGTGGGCTATGACATGTTTCTGCAGCTCATGGAAGAATCGATTGCACGGCTCAAGGGCGAAATTGTTACGGAAACCCTTGAACCTGAGATCAACATTCCGGTTTCGGTATTTATTCCGGAAACCTATATTCCGGATAAGGACGGCCGTCTTTCGGCATACCGCAGACTGGCAAGGATGCAGGATTTGAAAGAGGTTGCCGACTTCCGGGAAGAACTCATTGACAGATTCGGCCAACCGCCCCAGGAAGTCATTAATCTTTTGCTGAAGATTATGCTCAAAATTCTTTCAAAACGGGCGGGTGTAAAGCGTCTTGATCTTACAATGGACACCCTTTCCATGGCTTTTTCAGAAATTCACCAGAAAAAACCCTATGCGCTTCTCGACCTTGTTCAATCTTCCCCCGGGCGGTTTCGCATTACACCTTCACAAACCATGATTGCAATGCTGGCAAAATCGAGTATAAACGGATTGATGAATCAAAGTAAAAAAATATTGATGGAAATTGCAAGTTTTGTTAATGATTAGAAATTTTTCCTTTAGGATGAGTTATGTATAAAAAAATTATTGCGCTTACAGTGCTGACAATTGGCGTTTGTTTGTGGAGTCCGGTCGTAACCAAGGCCCAATCGGCGGAAGTGGTTGACCGTATTGTCGCCATTGTCAATGAGGACATTATCCGCCTGTCGGATTTGAACCGTCATTTTGGACCGATTGAGGAACAAATCCGTTCCCGGGGCCTATCTCCTGATGCGGAAGCGGATATGATTTATGAAGCGAGAAAGAGCCTGGTCGATGAGTTGATCGATGAAAAACTGGCGGACCAGGTAATCCGTGAAGCCGGTATACGCGTAAGTGAAAATGAGATCGATGCGACCATTGAACAGATCAAGTCGACCAACCGATTGACCCACGAGGCCCTCAGGCGTGCATTGGATGCCCGCGGCATACGGATGGAAACCTATCGGGAGGACCTGCGGCAGCAGATTTTGAGAGAAAAGCTGATAAACGAGCAGGTAAAATCGAAAATCGTGATTACGGATGATGATATCCGTGACTACTATGATAATCATCCCGAAAAATACGGGTCTACAGGGAAATACCGGTTAAAGAATATTTTTATGCCGTATGGCGAAGACAGGCATCAGTCGCGCCGGAAAATGGAATCGGTTTTAGAGGAGCTTGAAAACGGCGCAGACTTTGCCGAAACGGCCAGAAAATATTCCATGGCGCCAAATGCGGTTGATGGCGGCGCATTGGGCGCTTTTGCCCTGGAGGATCTATCGGAGCATCTGCAGCCGGTAATGGCTGTCCTCGAACCCGGTCAATTCACCGGCATCGTCCAGACGGATCTGGGTTTTCAGATCTTCTTTCTTGAAGATATTGAGGAACCGGACAAGCAGGAAATAGAAGAGGTGCAGGAACGAATTGAACGGGAATTATATGAACAAAAAGTTGAGGAAAAGTTTGATAACTGGATCGAATCATTGAGAAAATCAGCCCATATACGTATTATTCTATAATGCCGTCACCGTCATCTGATACCCTGTCCTTCGGCCGGTACCTCAAAGCAATACGGGAGAGCCGGAAGATTGCATTGAGCTCTGTTGCCGATCAACTTCGCGTCAGCATATGGCACTTGATGCTGATTGAGGCGGAAGACCATGACAAACTTCCTGATGAAGTATATGTCAAGGGAACAGTAAAGGCGTATGCGGATGCCGTCGGGGTTGATCCCGCAGACATTATTGAGCGCTACGAAATTAACCGCCGGGCCTGGCGCCGGTCTCTGGAGTCCGAACAAGACCTCCTGAAATCCGGGAAGCGGTCTGTTTTTCGAATGATGCTGGCTCTCGGGGTGTTGTCTGCTGTTGTGTTTGTTTCTATCACGGCAGTCAACCATTTCCAAATGCCTGCAGGGAAATCCTCTGAAGAATCACCGGAAACCCATGCCAATGATCCCAAGGCGTTTGTTTTTTTTGAGCATGATACCCAGACACCTGATCCTTTGGAAGAAAAAACATATACGCTCAATGACCGGCTGCGCCTGAAGTTTGTCGCGATGTCGGAAGTCCGTATCGAAATTCGAATCGACGACGGTATCCATGAACAATATATGTTAAACCCGAAAGATGAACTGCAGGTGGAAGCCGCGGAGCATTTTCATTTTATGATCAGCGACGCGCATGGTGCCAGAATTTATTTCAATGACCAGGCTGTACACCTGAAGGGTGAACCCGGAGAATCCGTCAACGTTTTAATCAGGAAAAAACAAGCCGGACAGCCATGATATGCTTTTCTTCTCCCGCCATTTTGCTCAAGCGAACGGATGTAGGCGATTATGACCTGATCATATCGTTTTTATCGCTTCATCGCGGTAGAATTTCCGTCATCGCCAAAAATGCAAAAAAAAGCCGCAGGCGCTTTTCCGGGTTGCTGGAACCGTTTACAAAGCTCGATATCGTGTGCAGGAAGAGCCGGAACAACGGCATGCCGGTTCTTCAGGAAGCATCCATGAAATCCTCCTATACCGGTATTCGCGGCGCCTTGATTGAAACGGCGTATGCGAGTTACTGGACGGAATTGATTCATGGCTGGCTCGAGGATTATAAATCGCAGCCGGGTATATACCGCCTGCTCGACTACTGCCTGGACGCACTGGATCAAAAGCAAGTCTCTCCCCATGTGATGAGCGTCATTTTCCAGGTGCGATTTATGGGTCTGACCGGCTTTTCGCCGCACCTTGAATCCTGCATGGCATGCGCCCGGCTCATCGATGATATCCGTTCAAATACCGTCCTTTTTGATCTTGCAAAGGGTGGCATTGTATGCAATGGATGTAGCGCGGGTGAAGGGCGGTTTCAGCTGCCGATTTCAAAAGGGACCGCAAAGTTTATTTCATGGATTCAGGCGAATGATGCGGATTCGGCGATGCGGCTGCGGTTCAACAGCCAGTCGCTGGAAGAAGCAAGGCATGTCCTTGAAGCCTTTGTCCCGTACCACCTGGGCCGGATGCCCAAAAGCCTGAAATTTCTGAAAGACCTGAGATGACATGAAAAATGAATTTCATACAATTGTAACACAAAAAACGGTTTCCGCCTCTGCACCATGCCGGGTCGACCTGGGCGGCACCGTCGATATCCCGGTATTTTACTATCCGTTGTCGCATCACGGGCCGGTTACATTCAATATTGCATTGGATATGCGGACTTCTGTACAGATTTCCCCGAACACGCCTGGTTTTGTCAAAGTATCGTCAACGGGTTTTGCACCTGCTGAATTTCATATCGACGAGATGCCCTTTGACCACCCCATGGGTCTCGTGTTTGCCATTGCAGCATATTTCGGGATTGACGGCATTCATATTGAAATTGCTTCTTCTTCGCCTCCAAAAAGCGCTCTTGGCGGGTCTTCGGTTGCGGCGGTTGCTGTAATTGCTGCACTTAATGAGCTGATGCGCCTGGCCGGGAAAAATATTCTTGATTTAGACACCATCCCTGTACTGGCCCATGCGCTTGAGGAAACCGTGGCAGGCGTGCCGTGCGGATGCCAGGATCAGATGGCTGCAGCGTACGGCGGTGTGAATGCCTGGTACTGGAAAGGGCGCGGAAGGGACCAATGGTTTGAAAGAAAGCAAGTGCTGTCGGAAAAGGACTATCCGTGGGTAAACGAGCGGATGTTGGTCGCATATTGCGGCGCCCAGCATGATTCAAAAGAGATTAACGGCATGTGGATACAGCGATTCATTGACGGTACATGCCGGCGCCAATGGACGGACATCATTCATTTAACCAGGGCTTTTATCGACGCTTTTGCGGCAAAGGATGTTTCCTCCGCGGTTGCATGGATGAACCGGGAGACGGATATCCGCAGAGAAATGACGCCGAACGTGCTTGATGACATCGGAGAAAAACTGGTTGCAGCGGCGCGACAAAACGATTGCGGCGCGCGCTTTGCCGGTGCGGGAGGTGGGGGTTGTCTCTGGGCGTTCGGAGAACCAGGCAGGCTTCCCGCAGTAAAATCCGTTTGGAAGGGCATTCTCGACACCCGGGAAGATGCGCGATTGTTGAACGCTTCCGTTGATATGGCAGGGGTTTCGGTTTTTTGACCCAATTTGCAAAAGTATAGACAAGGACGATTTCAATGTATTTCCAGGATGTAATTCTTAACTTGCAGCGATTCTGGTCCCGAAAGGGATGTGTGCTTGTGCAGCCTTATGATATCGAGGTCGGGGCAGGGACGTTTCATCCGGCCACCCTGCTGCGGTCGCTCGGTCCGGAACCATGGAATGTCGCATATGTTCAACCTTCAAGGCGTCCCACAGACGGACGGTACGGGGACAATCCGTATCGCCTGCAGCATTATTACCAGTTTCAGGTGATTCTTAAACCCTCCCCCGGCGACGTTCAGGACCTGTTTCTCAAAAGCATTAAAGCGCTGGGGATTGACCCGATGGATCATGATATACGCTTTGTGGAAGATGACTGGGAATCGCCGACACTGGGTGCTTCCGGCCTTGGATGGGAAGTCTGGCTGGACGGCATGGAAATAAGCCAATTTACGTATTTTCAGATGGCCGGTTCCATCGAGGTCGACCCGGTACCTGTGGAACTGACGTACGGGCTTGAGCGCATTTGCATGTATCTTCAGGATGTCGATAGTGTTTTCAACATAAAGTGGAACAAGCATCTGACTTACGGCGATGTTCATCACCAGCAGGAGGTAGAGCAGTCCACGTACAATTTTGAGACGGCCGATGTGAAAATGCTTCTGGAAAATTTCAACAACCTTGAAACAGAATCGAGAAAAAACGCAGAGGCCTCCCTTGTACTGCCTGCATATGAATGCTGCCTGAAATGTTCTCACCTGTTCAATATGCTTGATGCGCGCGGCGCCATCAGCGTGACCCAGAGAACCGGGTATATCGCAAGAATCAGAGATCTTGCCAGACTATGTGCCCAAAAGCATATTGAGCAGAGAGCGGCAATGGGACACCCGATGTTGAATAATGCCTGACCGAATGAGAAGGATATAAACCGAACATGGAACGATTGTTGATTGAAATTGGAACCGAGGAAATTCCTTCCGGGTATATTGAGCCGGCGTTGCATTCTTTCCGGACCATGGTGACGGACCGGCTGAAAAAGGAAAGGATTGAATACGGCGACGCATTTATATACGGGACACCGCGCCGGCTTGCCCTTGTTGTGGAGAACGTGGCATCAAAACAGACGCCGATTACCGTTGAAATGACCGGACCGCCGGAGCGCGTCGCCTATGATGAGAAGGGGCAGCCGACGGTTGCCGCGGTAAAATTTGCTGAAAAAGCCGGCGTTGCGGTAAACCGCATCCAGATAACAGAGACCGGAAAAGGACGATACCTTTATATCCGCAAAACGGAAAAAGGACAAAGTACAAAAGGCATTTTAAGGCAGATATTGCCGGAACTGATCCTTTCCATACCCTTTCCAAAGACTATGCGCTGGAAAAATCTCCGGACCACCTTCGCACGCCCGATCTATTCCATTGCCGCCCTTTACGGCGCCAGTGTGATTTCCTTCACGGTCGGAGACGTGAAAAGCGGTCGCAGTACATTCGGGCACCGGTTCATGTCTCCCGGCAGAATCCGGTTGGATCATTCGGATCAGTATCCGGAAATCCTTGCTTCCGCTTTTGTGATTGCAGACATCGCCGACAGAAAAGAACGGATGAAAAAGGGGATGCACAAGGTGGTTGCCCAAGCAGGGGGGAAGATTCTTTCCGATGACGCGCTTTGTGATCTGGTCTGCAATCTTGTTGAATATCCGGAAGTGGTGCTTGGTCGTTTTGACCGGAAATTTCTCTCGTTGCCGCCTGAGATTCTGGTCACCTCCATGCGGGAGCACCAGCGCTATTTTGCGGTCCTGGACGATAATGACCACATGATGCCCCATTTTGTTGCGGTAAGCAATAACCGGGCGCGGGACATGCGTGTCGTCGTATCCGGTTATCAGCGGGTGCTTGAAGCGCGCCTTGAAGATGCCCGGTTTTTCTACAATACCGATCTGAAAATCCCCCTGGATCACATGGTGGAAAAATTAAGAAGCGTGGTTTTTCAGGCAAAGCTTGGTTCTGTCTTCGACAAGACGCAGCGGGTGCGGGGGCTTTGCCGTTTTATCGCGGAAAAGGAAGAATTCGGGGAAACGGAAAAAGAACACCTTGACCGGGCTGCTAACTACTGCAAGGCGGACCTGGTAAGCAATGTGGTTATTGAATTTCCGAAGCTTCAGGGGATAACCGGTCGAATCTACGCGGAAAAAGCCGGATATCCGGAAGGTGTCTCCAGTGCCATGGAAGAGCATTACCGGCCGACCCATTCCGGGGGAAAACTTCCCGAAACCCGCGTGGGGTCTGTATTAGGGATTGCAGACAAACTGGACACCCTTTGTGGATGTTTTCTTGTGGGGCTCGTTCCCACGGGTGCATCTGATCCATATGCGCTGCGGCGTCAGGCGATCGGACTTATTGCAACAGCCAGGGAAAACGGTTTTGGGTTTTCCCTGGCTGCGGGCATTCGTCACGGCTTGGGTCTGTTTGACAGTAGTGTTGAGGGGTCTGTTGAAGAAGCCGCGGAAAACCTGACCGAATTTCTCAAAAATCGCATGGCCCACATGCTTGAGGAGGAATTGATTCCAAAGGACATGGCTGCAGCCATCCTGGCAGTCTCTGCCGATAATATTGTCGATGTTTGGAGCCGGGCACTGGCTTTTTTCAAGATGAAGTCCCAACCGGGCTTCCAGTCTTTGGCAGCTGCGTTCAAGCGGGTGGTCAATATCATCCGCAAGGCCGATCCCGCAGAAATCGGCATTGGTGAGATTCGACCATCCCTTTTTGAAAGCGGCGCTGAATCATCCCTTTACAATGTGTTTTCTGCAACGGAAACACAAGTTGATGATTGCCTGAAAAGGCAGGATGCAGAATCGGCATTTACGGCCATTGCGGAAATAAAAGAACCGGTAGACCGGTTTTTTGACGAGGTAATGGTAATGACCAGCGATGCAGAACTACGCAGAAACCGGCTTGCACTTTTAAAGGGCATATCCGATCTTTTTGCGCGGCTTGCGGATTTTTCCCGGATTTCAACGTAAAAAGGGATTTGCAGGATTTCGATTTCAAAAAAACAAAATTCAAACATATGGATTTTTAATAACGTACAGCGTTGAATACACAACCGTACCAAAGGAGAAATACATGCCCGGATACGACCCGGAAAAAGATAAGGTGATTAAGAAATGGCATTGCGAAGAAACCGGGCTTCTGGTTTCCATCAATCAGTATGGCGAGGGTGAAGCCAAACTGCAGATAGGACCCAGGATCCTCAAAAAAAAAGACGGCACCGAGCGCGCGCCGGCCAAGGCCGGGCGTTTGACCATGGAAGACGTTTTATGGCTCTATGATATTATTGACGAGATCAAGGAAGATCTTCAGGAACTGGCTACCCCTATGGAATAAGCATCATGGAAAAGGATACCGCTGTAATAAAACCTGCCAATCCGAAACACTGGCCTTCATGCCATAACCGGACCGCAGTGATGGTCAGCAGCCCCGCGGACCTGAAGGATATCGTCAAACAGGCCGGTTTATCGGGTATTCGCCCGCACGTTTTTATGAACAGCCGTATGTACTGCGATCCCAAAACACCTGCAAAGGCATGCATCGTCGGCCCATTCACCGGTGCGCCCTATGCGGTCATGCTTCTTGAAACCATTGTGGCCTGGGGAATTGAAAGGGTGATTTTTTTCGGGTGGTGCGGGTCCCTTTGCGAAGATGTCGGCATTGGCGATATGATTATCCCCGCATATGCGCTTCCTGGAGAGGGGACCTCTCCGCATTATTGCAGCGCTTCTGAAAAATCCGAAAAAACCCTGCCTTCCGGCGAACTCAATTCACTGATCATTGATCAATGCCATGAAATGGATCTTTCCTGTCATATCGGCCCCGTATGGACGACAGATGCCGTTTTCCGGGAAACACCGGAAATCATCGAGGAATATCAGGAAATGGGTGCATTGGCCGTTGAGATGGAAACGTCTGCACTGTTCGCTGCGGGCGCCTTTCGCTGTATAGATATTGCCGCTGTTCTTGCGGTTTCTGATGAACTGCATTCCTTTTCATGGAAGACGGGTTTCGGCAGCAACCGGTTTAAACGGGCGCGTAAAAATGCCATCGAGCTGATATTGGCCATAACAGGCAAGCTGGAAAAGGTTTGTTCTCCATGAATTCCATTGCGACGGAAGACAGGGCGAAAGAGCGTGCAGAAGAACTGAGAAGGCTTCTGCATTACCATAACCGCAGGTATTTTGTCCTGGACGACCCGGAGATTTCAGATGCCGAATACGACCGGTTGATGCAGGAATTGATCGAACTGGAAAAAAAATTCCCCGGCCTTGCAACGCCGGATTCCCCAACCAATCGTGTCGGCTCAGCGCCCCTGGATAAATTTGATACGATTTCGCATCAGGTCCCCATGCTCAGCCTGGACAAGGGATTTGATGAATCCGACATCCTGGCCTTTGATCAGCGCGTGCGGCGGGTTTTGAAAACGGACGAGCCTGTTTATTACACGGTCGAACCAAAGGTAGACGGGGTTGCCGTAGCGCTTGTTTATCAAAAGGGCCTACTCGTATCTGGTGCGACGCGCGGAGATGGGTATACCGGAGAGTTGATCACATCCAACATCAAGACCATTGGGACCGTTCCGCTTGTCCTGCAGCAACGTGATGGGGATGGTATTCAGACCCCTGAATTTCTGGAAGTTCGCGGCGAAGTATATATGAATATACATGATTTCAGGGTGCTGAACCAGATGCGGATGGGGCAGGGGCTCCCCTTGTTCGCCAATCCGAGAAATGCCTCGGCAGGATCGTTGAGACAGCTGGACTCCAGCATCACCGCCCAGCGGCCGCTTAAAATGTTTGTTTACGGTGCCGGCCGTGTGGACACCCTCAATGTAAACAGTCATGCCCGGGCCATTGAAATCTTAAAAATGCTCGGATTCCCCACAAACCCGCATATTGATGCCAAAATTCCGGTGGAGGGGGTCATCGATTATTTCCAGCGGATCGATGAGATGCGAAGTTCGCTCGACTATGAAATCGACGGAATCGTCATCAAGGTGGACCGGTATGATTACCACGAACTGCTTGGAAACACATCGCGGAGTCCAAGGTGGGCCGTTGCGGTAAAGTTCAAGGCCGTACAGGAACAAACGCAGGTGAACGATATTATCGTCCAGGTAGGGAGAACCGGTGCGATCACGCCGGTTGCGGTGCTCGAACCGGTCAGTATCGGAGGGGTTACCGTGAGCCGGGCCACACTGCACAATGAGGATGAGCTGCGGAAAAAAGACATCCGGATTAAAGACAGGGTTCTTGTGCAGCGCGCGGGAGACGTTATTCCGGAAGTTGTCAAAGTGATTTCGTCATCCCGGGATGGCACGCAGAAAGTTTTTGAAATGCCCGAGCAATGTCCGGCATGCGGGCAGCGCGTCGTCCGCTTTAAGGATGAAGCCGCCACCCGATGCATCAACGCTGCTTGCCCTGCACAATTAAAGGGAAACATACTTCACTTTGCATCCAAGGGAGCCCTTGACATTGACGGGCTCGGCAAAAAACTCGTTGACCAGCTCGTTGAAAAAAAACAGGTCAAATCCATAGCGGATATATTCCGGCTGGATGTAAAAACCCTTGAAAATCTGGAACGGATGGGGCGAAAATCAGCGGAAAACCTTGTCGATGCCATTCATAACAGTAAAAAAATTCCGTTTTCAAAGTTTCTGTACGGGCTTGGCATCCGTCATGTAGGTGTGCATGCGGCGAAGCTTCTTGCCAGGCATTTTGAAAACATAGACGCACTTGCTGCGGCCCGGAAAGAAGACATTGAAAGAATCGAGCAGATCGGACCGATCATGGCCGAGGCAGTGCGGGCTTTTTTCGATACGCCTGAAAACATAAAAACGATTGCCGAAATAAAGCAGCAGGGGCTCGTGACCATCCCGGAGAAAACTGAAAAGGAAGGGTCCGGCGGTCTTGACGGCATTTCGTTTGTACTCACGGGTACACTTGCTTCCATGACCCGAAAAGAGGCGGCCGAAAAGATTGAAGCGGCGGGTGGAAACGTTACGGGATCGGTTTCCGGCAATACCGGTTATGTAGTAGCCGGTACTTCTCCAGGAGGCAAAATGGAACAGGCACGGAAAAAGGGGATACCTATTATCGATGAGAATCAGTTTCTCCAGCTGTTAAAAGACGCCACAAACGGGCGCGAAGTCCCATAATTATCCGGATTATGCTTTTTTGGGTTTATGAATTATGGTTGTTCTATGAAAGGAAGGTAATACTAAATGACGGGAAAGAAGGCTTTACATGCAATTATTGAAGGGCGTGTCCAGGGGGTTAATTTCCGGATGGCGACGTCTCACGCCGCCGATAAAATAGGGGTTTTTGGTTGGGTCCGGAACAAACCTGACGGTTCGGTCGAGGCCTTTTTTGAAGGGGATGCACACAGTGTGGATGAAATCATCAAATGGTGTCACAAGGGACCGCCAATGGCATCGGTGAAAAATGTCAAGCTGTCCGAAGATGTCTATACCGGCCGTTATACGGATTTCACTGTCCGGTACACGTAATGGCGTGTAAGCACATTCCCGCCTCATGCCGAATTTTGAGATATGTTCTACAAGCTTATCTCAAAAAAAAGATCACGCCCGCTGGCAAGGCGTGAGGTGATGAAAAAGCGGAACATATATGTAATATGTGAGCATTTTGAAGAGCCTCACAACGCCGCCAGAGGGTGTTAGATTATTTTGAGATAGCTTGTAATAAAGAAAGGGTCCAATGGCAAACCCATTGAACCCTTTCTTTAATAAAAAACCGAGGTATGAAAAAATCATCAGATAGAGTCGCGTAACTGTTTTCCGGGTTTGAATTTCACGACATTGCGAGCCTTGATTTTGATGGGATCGCCTGTTTGGGGGTTCCTTCCGGTACGGGCTTTGCGTTTTACTTTCTGGAACGTGCCGAAACCGACCAGTGTCACTTTTCCATCTTTCTTTTTCAAAGATTTCACAACACCGTCAATGTAGGAGTTAAGTGCGGCTGTTGCGGCAACCTTTGATATCCCTGCGTCTTTTGCCATTTTTTCTACGAGTTCAGCTTTTGTCATGCCTTTTCCCTCCCCTTTTTTTAGGTTTATTCAAAAAGTCTGAATTTCTAATAATTTAAATAAGGTTTTAGTTGTTGTCAATACATAAAACGGCATGAACTCATTTTTTTTTGTTTCTTGGGTAAAACTAAGCCAAGCCTGAAGGGGATTTCCGTGCGGGTATGGGAGGAAAATGCTGTATTACAAGCTATCTCAAAAAAATCTTTTGCCCCAATATCTGTGTTGGCGTCTTATTTCAAATCCTCGAAATACTTGAGTATGTCTGCGGTTTGAAACAAGACGCCGCAAGGGTCTTCAACCGATGAATGACTTGTCCGAATGAAAGGTTCTCGATAAAAATCGATGTGAATGAAGCGAATCGCTGTTTCAGGTAATGCGGTGAGCCAAACAACCGGAAAATCGGCTACAAAATTGCATCAATGAATTTTTCAGGGTCAAAGGGTTGCAGATCATCTATTGCTTCCCCGACGCCGATGTACTGCAGCGGCAGTTGCATCGTGCGGCATATGGTGATGACAATCCCGCCTTTTGCCGTACCGTCGAGTTTCGTCAGGACCAGACTGTTGACGCCGATGCCCTCGTTAAAGATTTTTGCCTGGGAAATGGCATTCTGGCCGGTCGTGGCGTCAAGCACAAGGAGCACCTCATGGGGGGCGCCGGGCATTTTTTTTGCAATGCTGCGCTTTATCTTTTTCAGCTGTTCCATGAGGTTGACCTTTGTCTGGAGCCTTCCCGCGGTATCAATAATAATAATGTCGCTCCCCCGTGAGAGACCCGCTTCAACCGCATCAAAGGCTACCGCAGCCGGATCGGCATTATCGCGGTGCCGGACAATATCCGCACCCGATCTTTCCGCCCATATTTCAAGCTGCTCAACCGCCGCGGCCCGGAACGTATCCGCAGCACCTATGAGAACTTTCCGCCCTTCGGACTGAAACCGGTATGCCAGCTTTCCTATGGTAGTGGTTTTGCCAACCCCGTTTACGCCTACAACCATAATTACGTAAGGCTGAATGGACATGTCAATTTTTCTTGGATGGGGTAAAAAACCCACCATTTCTCGCTTTAGAAATGCCCTCAGATCATCCGGACCTTTAAAGGCATGTGCATTTTTCTCTATTTTTTCGATCAGCGCCATGGTGGTGTCCACCCCGATGTCTGATGTGATCAGAACTTCCTCCAGTTCTTCCAGCGTTTCTTTGTCTGCGGCGTTTCCTTCACTGAGAATGTTTTCTATGCGGTCCGCAAGAGATCTCCGTGTTTTCTGCAGGCCGTTTTTCAACCGACCCATAAGACCCCTTGATTTCAATGCTGCCGGGATATGGTGATCCTCATCAACAGCTGTTTCCTGCTCTTCTGTAACAGAAGCATCCTCGTTTTCCTGGAGGTCTTTTTCGGTTTTTCGGTTTTCCGCCGGGTGCGCCGTTCGCGCTTTTCTTTTGCCTATCATCCGCAGGCAAAATAGCAATAACAGGATAAACAACAACGCCCCCCCGGTTTCCAAGGGGTGATCCACATATAATGTCTCTACGGCATCGATGAACGCATCGAACCGAATGGTGTCCAGTATATTGTTGAAAAAGTCTATCATCAAATCTCCCCTGAATTTTTTCCCGTCTTTTTTTCCGTTCCGGCCGGGACCTGTTGTTTCTTGATCTCCAGTGCCTGGTCAATGTTTACCGAAATCATCCGTGAACCGCCGCTTTTCGCAACAGTTATGCCGAAAAGCATGTCAGAAAATTCCATGGTTTGCTTCTTGTGGGATATCATGATTATCTGCGTCTTTTCCCCGATAATACGGATAAGTTCATTAAATCGATATACATTGGCATCGTCCAGCGGTGCATCGATTTCATCAAGAAGGCAGAAGGACGCCGGATTCAGCATGAAAATCGAAAAGATAAACGCAATGGCGGAAAGGGCTTTTTCCCCTCCGGAAAGCAGGCTGAGCCGGCTGAGTTTTTTCCCGGGAGGCTGGATCATGAGTTCCACCCCTGTTTCGAGCGGCAGATCCGGACGCGTTAATTCGAGCCATGCAGCGCCGCCATTAAATAGCTTGGGGAATAGATCCTGGAATTTGGAATTCACGGCCTCAAACGTCCGGGTAAATAAATGGCGGGTGATGCGGTTGATTTTTTTGATGACCTGTTCAAGGTCCGCCAGTGCGTCTTCCAGATCCTGGCGCTGTCCGACCAGAAAATCATGTCTTGATTTCTGTTTCTCATATGCTTCGATTGCACCAAGATTGACATCACCGATCGCTTCGATTTCTGTGCGTACTTCGACTCTTTCCTTTTCGGTTTTTTCAATGGAGAAAGCGGGGGAGAAAACGGCTTCGCGGTATTCTGCCAGAATCCCGGAAAACGGGTCCGGGTAGCGTTCCAGAAATCGATTGATGACATTATCCCGGTTGATCTGCAGCCCGGACAGTTCCAGTTCCAGCTTATGTGTTTTCCCCCTGGTTTTTTCCAGTTCGGTCTGTGCGTCATGTATGCTGTGATCGGTGCTCTCCTGTTTGCCGACAATCGCCTCGAAATCCGCTTCTTCCCCCCTGAGGAAATCGTTTATCTGCTGTAAAGAGGCAAGCGTTTCGGCAAGCGTCGATGCACAGGTCGAAATTTTTGCTTCGGTTTCTTTTTTTTGCCGTTTACCGGATTCGATATTCGTTCGTATCTCTTCCGCCCGTTCCATACTTTCTTTTTTAAATTCTTTCAGACGGGACAGTGTGCGACGGGTATTCTCCATTTCTGCGGAAATACGCGTCGACGCCAGTTTCAGTTCGACCAGCCGGTTGTCAAAAACCCGTATGGTTTCTCTTCGTTCTTCGATGGCATCGGTAATGGACGCTATTTCGGATTTTTCGCGCTCAATATCGTGCGAAATATCCATCAAAACCTGGTCGTGATGTGCAATTTCTGAATTTACATCTTCCTTTTCCCCTGTCAGTCTTTCATTTTCAAGGGAGATGATTTCCAGCTGCCGTTTAGCATGTTTCAGTTTTTCCGTTGTTTTATAGAGTGTTTTTTCAGCATCCAGATGGTCTGCTTCGCATTTGAATTTTTTCCGGGTGATATCGGAAAGACGGTTTTCAAGCGTTTTTACCTCGGCTTCCAGTTCATTTTGAATCGCTTTTTCAGCGGCGATGACATCATCGGTCAGGTCCATTTCATGCTGAATATGTTTTATTTCCTGTCTTTTTTCCAGAATGCCGGCCAGTTGGTCGCGGCTTCCCCCTACCAGGATTCCATTGCCGGATATCATATCCCCCTGGCGGGTAACGATTTTTTTTAACCCAATGCCTGTTTGCCAAAGGGCAACTGCATCCTTTACGTCGTCAACAACGGCAATGCCCGACAGCATTTTATGTATTACCGATTCGAATCCGCTGTGGATATTTACACAGTCCGATAGCATTTTCACAGAGGCTTGGCCCGGTGGGTTGCCGGGAGTCATGATGTCGGTGAAAGGGGAGATGTCAATGGGAATAAAACCGCAGCGCCCGGCGCTTTCCTTTCTGAGATAATAAATATAATCAATACCGGCGTCCCTGTTGTCTATGATAATATACTGGAGCGCTTCACCCAGGGCCGCTTCAACCGCATCTTCAAATCCCCGGGCCGGATCGACGACCTCCGCGGCAATACCCCGGATGGCTCCCTTCTCGTCGATTTTTCCGCGGTTCTTCATTATGGCCCTGACCCCGTCTTTGTACCATTCGAAGTTGGATTCCATTTTTTTCAGGATGGTTACTCTGGATTTGTACTTGCTCCGCTCGTTTTCATATTGGTTTATGGCTTTGATTTTTTCCGAAAGACGGGCGGTTTTGTTTTTCAGGTGATGTTCGCATTCCGCCTTCTGAAGAAGCAGTGAATCAAGGTGCGATTTTATTTCACCAAGCCGCTGTGTTGTTTTTGCTTCCATGTCGGAAAGATCCGAGACTTCCTGGCCGGTTTCGTCCATTTCACCCAGAAGCCGGTCGATTCTTCGTTCAAGATTTTCCTTGTTTGCAAACGCATTTTGAAAAATATTCTGGTGTCTTGCATGCTGGCTCGAAAGCGTCATCAGGAGTTCTTTTTTTTCATCACGCGTCTGTTTCTGCTCGGAAAGCTGCGTTTTGTATTCTGCAACTGCCTGGTTTTCCCTATCTATTTCTGTTTTCAACGCATCCATTTTTTGCTGCAGATCCGTTATTTTCTCCTGGTCTTCGGCAAGTTCGCCTTCGATTTGCTCGGTTTTCCGGCAGATTTCTTCAAGAGAACGCTCAAGGCGCGATAATTCACCGGTAATGCGCATTTCCTCGTTTTTCAGATGCTTTTCTTCGTATTCCAGTTTTTCCGCGGTTCGCTGTTTTTCCTCTTTTATCGCTTTCTGGTGTGAAATTTTTTCACTCTTTTCCTGTCTGTAAGATGCGATCTCCTGAAGGGCTGCATGAAGACTTTCTATTTCTTCATGTTTGAAAGCGGTTTTCTGATGCAACTGTTCCAGAAGTTTTTCCGTGGATTCAATTTTGCAGGCGTACTGTTCATGGTAATATACCGTGACAAAAATATCATATTGTTTCAGCTTTTCCCGGCAGTCTCTGTAGCGCAGCGCCTTTTCGGCCTCAACGGACAACTCGGAAAGGCGGGATTGGATTTCCTCGAGGATATCATTTAATCGTAAAAGATTTTCCCGGGTGGCGGCAACCTTTGAAACGGCTTCCTGCTTGCGGTTTTTATACCGGGCCACGCCGGCGGCTTCCTCAATGAAGGTCCTTCGCTCCTCTGGTGAAGCATCGGTAATGGCGCCGATGTTGCCCTGTTGTATAATCGTGCATGACCGGGAGCCCATGGCATACCGGAGAAAAATATCGTTTATATCCTTCAGGCGGCATGGCTGCCGGTTGATCAGGTACTGGCTTTCTCCGGAGCGGTAAAGCCTTCGGGTAATCATGATTTCCGTGTATTTGGATATATTTGGGGAAGATTCGCCATCATGTCCGGCAATGACCAGGGAAACTTCGGCCATGTTCAGGGGTGCCCGCTTGTCTGTTCCGGCGAATATCACATCTCCCATGGACTTTCCCCTGAGCTGCTTGACGCTTTGCTCGCCCATGGCCCATTTAAGCGCATCGATGATATTGCTTTTGCCGCAGCCGTTGGGTCCTACAATGGCTGAAATACCCGGCGGAAAATCAATCGCACACCTGTCTGCAAAAGATTTGAAACCAGAAATTTCGAGCCTTTTTAGTTGCATGAAAAACGCCTTTATACTATGTAGACAATCTTGTTAAGATGGGTTCCAACCAATACCAGATACCGTGAATGACCCTTGTTTTCAATTTTTTTTCGGGAGTGGCGCCGTAGCATGTTGCAGAAAGTAAAAAAATACTGGTTCCTGGTCGGCCTCAGCCTTATTTTCGGGATTACCATCTTTGACCCCACAGACATGATTGCCGCTGCCGGCAGGGGAATGCGGTCGATACATGGCCCGGATATGGTCATCTTTACCGTATTTCTGCTGTCAGGGTATCTTCTGAATCCAGACCAGATTCGAAGCGGATTCACGGATATGACCGCAACCGGTCTCGCCCTGTTTCTCATATTTATCGTAGCGCCGCTGTATGCCGCCATACTCTCTTTCCTGCCGATACCCACCGCAATGCTGATCGGCCTTTTCCTGGTTGCCGTCATGCCGACAACAATGAGCACGGGAGTGGTCATGACCGGCGCATCAGGGGGCAATCCGGCTCATGCGCTTTTTGTATCGGTTCTTTCCAATTCAATGGCCGTTGTGACCATTGCGATATCGCTGCCCGTTCTTTTGCGATTTGCCGGTGAAACCGCCGCCGTCGTCCTCGATTCATCGGCAATGATCATCAAAATCGCGTGGTCCGTCTTGATACCGCTTGCCATCGGAATTGCCGTAAAGACGCTTACACGAAAAAGGGGTGCTGCGTTTTCCCGCAGGATAAGCACCTTGAACCAGTGGCTCATCCTGTCCATTGTCTGGATGGGCGTCTCACAGGCAAAACCCGTTTTGATCGGTGCATGGATTTCCGCGGGCCAAATCGCGCTGCTGGTGTTGTTTTTTCACCTGATGATGCTCGCAACGGCATTCGCAGGCGTTAAATTGCTATCGCTTGGCCGGGGTCGTATGGAATCCGTAATTTTTATGGGCAGCCAGAAAACCCTGCCGCTGTCCGTCATTCTCCAGGTAACACTTTTTCCGGAATACGGACAGGCGCTTATTGTATGCGTGCTTTATCACCTGCTTTCTTTGCTGACAGACGGCTACCTGGTAGGCCGCATGGGAAGACCGGCGGGTAATAAGTAATAATTGATTTACGCTTTTTCCCCCGATGAATCCTTCCAGTAGGGATTGACCAGGTCTTCAAAGATAGTCATGGCCGCGCCGGAACCTTGCCCTGATGCAATAACGATCTGGTTGTAGCCACCGGTTACGTCTCCTGCTGCATAAATTCCTTTTACATTGGTGCGAAACTGCTCCTGCCGGACATATCCGTATGGCGTCAGTTCTACACCGAGCTTCCGGGCCAGTTCCACAGACGGCTCGTATCCGATGGCAATAAACACGCCGTCGACTTCGAGATCTTGAGGGGCACGGCTAAAATTATTCGTCAACGTGACTTTTGTAACAGATTTTTCCCCATGGATTTCCTTGACCTGGGTGTTGAACAAAATCTCGATATCGTTCGCATGAAGCTGTTTTACAAGGTGGCTCTGTGCTTTCAATTTGTCCTGCCAGTGAACGATGGTAACATCCACATCGATATTTTTCAGGTGAAGGGCCTCGGTTGCCGCACTGTCTCCCCCACCGACAATGATCACCTTCTTGCCTTTAAAAAAGGGTCCGTCGCAGGTACTGCAGTAGCTGACTCCCCGTCCCGACAGTCTTGATTCCCCGGACACCTTCAGCTGCCGGTGCTTTGCTCCGGTGGCCAGCAGTATGGCCTTTGCCGTAAATTTCCGTCGGTTGGTGGTTATGGTGAAGCTGCCGCTGTCTTCTTTTTGAACATCGATGACTTCTTCCCCCTGGTATATGCGGACATACTCCAGCGCATGGGTAACCATGACGTCTGCAAGTGCTTTTCCGCCGACATGCGTCATGCCGGGATAATTTTCCACCACCGGTGTCTGGGTGACCTGTCCGCCAAGAGCGCTTTTTTCAAGCAAAACCGAGTTGAGTCCGCTTCTGGCAGCGTATATTCCCGCCGTCAAACCTGCGGGCCCACCACCAATAATGACTAAATCGGCTTCCACCAGAGGCGCATCATCATCGGGAATATATATGTTTTCCTGGGACAATTTTTCAAGGCTCAGGCAGAACAGTTCTTCCGGCTGCGCGCCCATGGCGATTAACTCGTCGTTGGCGAATGCCTGGGGAACCGACTGCGCGTCGTAGGCATCCGCGATCTCCGGAAATGCCTGGACATCGATGAGCTCTAAAGATACCAGACCGGGTGCGGCCATAGCCGCCTTGAAGGCGTTGACCGCCTGCTGGGGACAGTACGGGCAGGTAGGGCTGACAAAAAGCTTTACATGCCTTTTGTCTTTGATTTGAGAAATGATTTTTTCCGAGTCTTTGGAAATACCGCTCTTTCCCGTGCCCAGCAGGATAACAAACTCCACGAATGCACGCCCCTCTTCGCCTGCGGGAGCACCGAGCCATTTTATGTTATATGTATCAGGCGCAAAAACAAGGGTTGGAGAATGTGTGACATTGTATTTTTTCGCAAGTTCATGGGAGAGGGAATAGGGCGTAACGACGATTTTATCTGTTATGCGCGAAAACCATTGAAGAACCTTGCCGGCCGTTTCGTTATATACGTCATTGTCCCCTTTTTTTGTAAACAGGTCGATATAAACCTTGTTTTTTATACTGGAGAAAAGGCGTCGAAGTTCTTCTTTTGTGTCTTCAATGCTGCTTTCGTCATGTCCATGGCCATTTTCATGGGAATGTTCATGATCATGCTTGTCGTTATCCATGGGATATCTCCTTTTATGAAATCAGGTATCCTTTTGCAAGTTCAACGTATGTTTCAACCTGTGTCGAAGCCCATTTTTCATCCCGACCCAGTTCTTTTGCCATGATTTGTGATACTTTCGGCGCCATTTCCATGCTTTCCCGTGCATCCAGCATGAGCGCCCGGGTCCTGCGGGAAAGAAAATCCTCAACCGTCCTGGCCATTTCATTCCGGACCGCCCAGACGACTTCGCCGGCGATGGTATTTGTATTTGGGGTAAGGGGTGTTTTCAGGTCGGGGTCATGGTATAAAAGGTTCTGTATTGACGTTGCGTCGCTTCCATACAGGGCCAGGTGGCCGAATTTTTCTGCATGGCGGTGATAGCCGTGTATGTGGATATTCCGGCTCACGCAGGGACTGTCAGGAAGCTGTGCAATCGTGGCCGCGTGATCGATCGTGTCTTCGGCCATTTTTCTGTAGGTGGTCCATTTGCCGCCGGCAACGGTAACAAGCCCTGAACTGGAAATGTAGATGGTATGGTCCCGGGATATGGAAGATGTATTCCCGGCTTCCTTGTCCTTGACCAGAGGACGCAGACCGGCAAAAATACTGAGGACGTCCGAAGGTGTCGGGTTTTTGGTCAGGTAGCGACTTGCGTGGGAAAGCAGAAATTCGATTTCTTCTTCCATGGCACGTGGTTCCAGGCTGATTTTGTCAATGGGGGTGTCTGTGGTCCCCACGATTACCTTGTCATGCCAAGGGGTTGCAAAAAGGACCCGGCCGTCGGAAGTATGCGGCACCATGATTGCGTTTTTCCCGGGCAGGAAATCGTCGTCCAGCACCAGGTGCACCCCCTGGCTCGGCGCGATGAGGTTTCCCGAACCCGGCCTGTCCATCTCCAGTACGCTGTCGGTGAAAACCCCGGTGGCATTGATGATCCCGGAGGCCCTGATTTCCAGTTCTTCGCCGGATTCAAGGTCTTTTGCGAGCACCCCGTTGACGATGTCGTTTTCTTTTATGAGTCCGCTTACCTGCACGTAATTGACAACCGTTGCCGACTGTTCGACAGCGGTCTGCGCCATGTTGATTGCAAGCCGTGCATCGTCGAACTGTCCGTCATAATAGATTACACCGCCGCGCAGCCCCTTTGTCTCCAGTGTGGGAATGCTTTGCTTGATTTTTTCCTTGGATAAAAACCGTGAACGTCCGAATCCATGTTTTCCGGCAAGCATATCGTATAATTTCAATCCGATGCCATAAAACGGACCCTCCCACCAATCATAGTTCGGGACAATAAACGGCAGATTGTGGACCAGGTGGGGGGCGTTTTGACGCAGAAGTCCCCGCTCTTTCAACGCCTCAAGCACCAACGTAACATTTCCCTGTTGAAGATAGCGGATGCCACCATGGATCAGTTTGGTACTGCGGCTTGACGTCCCTTTTGCAAAATCATCCTGCTCAAGCAGCAGGGTTGAATAACCGCGGGACGCTGCCTCGATGGCGCAGCCGAGCCCGGTGGCTCCGCCGCCGATAATGATGAAATCCCATATCTGGCTGGTGTCCTTCATTCTTGACAACATTTCCGTGCGGTTCATTCTATCCTCCATGGTGTGGGCATACAACTGCAGGGATTTTCCTTCCTGCATTCTGGGTTAATTTTGACGACTTCGCAAAAAGCCCAATATCTGCGTTGCGAGCAATCTTTCAAGAATCTCATCACGCCAAAGGCGTGACTCAATTCTATAAAAAATTGCACGCGCCTTGATCTTGTCACGCCATGGCGTGATTCAAAGCCGTCTGATCGCGACTTTTTACTGCGCCATCTGAAATCAGGCTTTTTACGACGCCATCAATTTTGATTTCAAGGCGTTTATACGCTGCGAAGACCGGACTGCTAATTTCTGCAAAGCCATCTTATCATGTATTTGGCGGCACATGGATGCAAATATTTCTTCAATGGTTTCTTTTGTTTTACACACAAGGGCGATGTCGACTTCCGCTGCAAGCAATTGCTCCGCAATCGCCGCTGTGCCATAATGATTACGGATGGCACCCATTTCCAGATCGTCACTGAAAACGACACCCTTGTAGCCCATTTTGTTTCGAAGCAGTTGACATGCAATTTCAGGGGACAGGCTTGCGGGCCATACCGGGTCGATTCCGGTGTAGCGTATATGGGATAGCATGATGCCCGAAACGCCTGCGGTCACGGCGGCGGAAAAAGGGATGAGGTCGAATGCTTCCAGATTTTCCAGGGAAGTATCAAGATCCGGCCGGTCTAAGTGGGAATCGAGCGTGGTCCGGCCAATGCCCGGAAAGTGCTTGGCAACGGCCGTTATCCCCGCTCTCTGAAAATCATTGATGATCGCCGATCCGATCCGGGCGACCCGACGAGGATCGGTGCTGAAAACCCGTGTTGACATGACGCTGTCAAACCCTTCCGGGAAAACGTCCATCACCGGCGCCATATTCATATTGATGCCAACGTCATTGAGATCCGATGCGACAGCGCGGGTAAACGCCAGGGCATCCTCTATGGTTTTGATGAAAGGCGCCCCTTTGCATTCCGTAAAATCGGGTGCCTTCAGCCGGGCGACCGTACCGCCTTCCTGGTCAACGGCAATGAAAAGCGGCGGCAGGTTACAGGATTTCGCGTACTGCGCAGCGGATTTGCAGAGGTTTTTGAGCTGTCCGCGTCCGGTAATGTTTCTTGAAAAAAGGATGATGCCGCCAACCCGCAGGGTATCGATCAGAAACCGGAGGTCAGCATTCAGTTCGGTGCCTTGAAAGCCGGCCATGATCCGTTGGCCGACCATATGTTCGATTTTTTTTGCATCCTGCATGGACCGGTACAATCAGGTAAAAGGGTTTTCGGTTTTTTCTCGTCCAATGGTGGATGAAGGGGAATCGCCGTAGTCATGGCCCGGCCATACGACCGTTTCATCCGGCAGAATATAGAGCTTTTCGCGGATCGACGACAACAGCGTCGCGGTGGCTCCACCGGGAAGATCCGTTCTCCCCACTGCGCCCACAAAGAGCGTATCCCCTGTGAACAGGTTCCCTTTTGTGTAAATGCAGATGGAACCGGGTGTGTGCCCGGGCGTATGAATGACCCGCAACACTGTCTTTCCAACGGTGATCGTGTCGCCGTCTGAAAGCATGCAATCCGCTCCGGGGGAGCCTTTTCCGCCCAGAATTCTCGATAGTGATCGATTCAAAATGCCGGCTACCTGGGACGCGTCTGCCTGGTGAATGCAAAGCATCGCACCGGTCGCCTTTATAATGTCCGAATTGGCGGAAACATGGTCGGCATGACCGTGGGTATTAATGACATGGGTTATTTTATAGCCTGCCGCGGCAATTTCACTCAGGATTTTTTTTGCGTCAAATGCCGGATCGATCACGGCAGCTGTGCCGGTTTCCTCATCGCCGATCATGTAGCAGAAGTTGGCCATACGGGGCAGAAAGATCTGTTTGGTTTCCATGGGAATTGGTCTCCGGTGTATTCGACAGTTATTTGTTTTCCGGATTGTAGCTGCAAAGGGGTTCTTCCGCCAGGTAATCGTCGGTTGCTTCATATGCCCGCGCCCTGCACCCGCCGCACACTTTTCTGAACTGGCAGATTCCGCATTTCCCACCAAGATTGTCGGCATTGCGGAGCTGTTTGAAAATTTCGGAATCGCGCCAGATATCGGCAAACGATGTTTTCGTGACATCCCCACAGTTGAGATCCAGAAAGCCGCAGGGCTGAACAATCCCTGTGTGCGAGACAAAGCAGAATCCCGTGCCTCCTAAGCATCCCCGGGTTACTGCGTCAAGCCCATGCGTCTGGAAGGTCACCGGCGTACCTTCTTCACGGGCGCGCTGTCGTAAGATCCGGTAATAGTGTGGCGCGCAGGTGGCTTTCAGCTGAAGAGAAGTCTTCTGTTTCTGATCGTAGAACCAGTTGAGCGTGTCTTCATATTCCCGGGCGGATATTGCCTGATCCACAATATACTTGCCGCGCCCCGTGGGCACCAGCAAAAAGATATGAAGGGCAACAGCGCCGATATTTTCGGCAAATTCCAGGATTTCCGGAATCTGCCCCCGGTTGAGCTGCGTAATCGTGGTGTTGATCTGAAACTCAATGCCCGCATTTTTTGCCGCATTTATGCCGTTTATGGCCCCTTTGTATGCACCGGGTACGCCGCGAAAGGAATCATGCTGCGCCTCGGTCGCCCCGTCGATACTGATGCTGATCCGCTGTATGCCGGATTCTTTCATTTCTTCGGCAACGGCGGGTGTTACTAAGGTGCCGTTGGGCGCCATGACCATTTTAAGCCCCAGTTTCGTTCCGTAGCGGGTGATATCGAATATATCCGGTCGTAAAAGCGGTTCACCACCGGTTAAGATCACGATGGGACTGCCGGTCTGGGCGATCTGCTCCAAAAGGGTGTAGGCGGCCGGGGTATCCAGCTCCCCGGTATACGGTCCGCAAGTGGCCGAAGCCCGGCAGTGGACGCACGAAAGATTGCAGTTTCTTGTAGTTTCCCATGCCACAAGGCGGAGTTCATTTGCAGACGGTGAATGGGCGGCATGTTTGCCGTGTCCCACAGGATGCGACATTTATGCGGTAACTCCTTTTTTTCTAAGAACCTTTGCGGCATCCATGGCAAAATAGGTGAGTATCATGTCCGCACCGGCGCGTTTTATGGACATAAGTGTCTCCATCATCACCTTTTCCCCATCGATCCACCCCATTTTCTCCGCTGCCTTGATCATGGCATATTCACCGCTGACATTGTATGCAGCTACCGGCAGATCGAATTCTTCTCTGATCCTGAAGACGATATCCAGATAGGGTAGGGCGGGTTTGACCATGATGATGTCCGCGCCTTCTTCAACGTCCAGGGCGGCCTCCCGTATGGCCTCCACTGCGTTGGCAGGATCCATCTGGTATGTCCGCCGATCTCCGAACTGCGGGGCCGAATGCGCCGCATCCCTGAAAGGACCGTAATATGCCGAGCAATACTTTGCCGCATAGGACATAATGGGAATACGGGTGTGTCCCTCTTCATCAAGCATTTCCCGGAGGATGCCGACCCTCCCATCCATCATATCGGAAGGGGCTACCATGTCTGCGCCGGCAGCCGCATGGGAAACGGCGACCCGTCCCAGAAGATCAAGGGAGGCGTCATTGTCTATTTCCCCCTTGTCGACCATCCCGCAATGACCGTGATCCGTGTACTGACAGAGGCATACATCCGTGATGACGGCAATGCCTTCGACCTTTTCCTTGATGCTTCGTACGGCCTTCTGGACAATGCCGTCTTTGGCATACGCACGGGTGCCAAGGGCGTCTTTTTTATCGGGTATACCAAACACCATTACCGCAGGAATGGAAAGATCGCGCGCCTCACGGGCCGCCTTGATGATGTTGTCCACGGAAAGCTGGTACTGTCCCGGCATGGAAGCAACCGGGTTCGCAACGTTTTTCCCGCCAATTGCGAAAAGCGGCAGGATAAGGTCATCTGTGGTCAGTACGGTCTCCCGGATCATCCGCCGGAACATCTCGCTGTTTCGCAGCCGGCGCGGCCGGTAGTCTGGAAATTGCATGGCTTTATTGTCCTGTACTGGTTTTGTGGTTGTTTTCCGTTTGAATTTCATCGTCCGTCAGGTAGCATGCCGGATCCGGCGCCCAGAGGTCGCCCGTGACGGCTTCCGCCCGGACCCGGAAATTGCCGCCGCAGATATCGAGCCACCGGCATTGGGCACAGCGGCCGGTGACATGCTTCTTTTTTTCCTTCAGCTTGCACATCAATGGGTCATTCAGATCGTACCATATCTCCGAAAACGGACGGTTGCGAATATTTCCAAACGAGTGGTGCCGCCAGAACTGGTCCGCATAAACATCACCGTTCCAGCTGATGCATCCGATGCCGCGGCCGGAGTTGTTTCCTTCATTCATTTCAAGAAGTTCCAGGACTTCAGCGGCACGCTTCGGGTCTTCCTGGAGCAGTCGAAGATAAATGTAGGGGCCGTCGGCATGGTTGTCTACGGTCAGCACCTCCGTGGGTTTCCCCTTGTCGTGGAGTTGTTTTGTGCGGTCCATGATAAGGTCCACCACATTCCTTGTTTCATCGTGTGCCAGGTCTTCCTTGACAAGATTTGAGCCGCGGCCGGCATAAACCAGGTGGTAAAAACAGATTCTGGGAATGTCCATTTCTTCCAGCAGGTCGAACAGACCTGGGACTTCATGGGCGTTGAAACGGTTTATGGTAAACCGCAGCCCCACTTTGATGCCCGCGTTCTGTGCGTTGCGGATCCCTTCCAGTGCCGCGTTGAATGCGCCGTCCACACCCCGAAATTTGTCGTTGATTTCCCTTGTGCCATCCAGGCTGATTCCCACGTATGAAAGGCCGATTTCTTTCAATTGCTTTGCCGTTTCAGGCGTAATCAGGGTTCCGTTGGTCGAGATAACCGCCCGCATTCCTTTTTTTACGGCGTAGTCGGCAAGTTCCGGCAGGTCTTTCCGCATCAGGGGTTCTCCTCCGGAAAAAAGTATCACCGGAACCCCGATGGAAGCAAGATCGTCTATCAATGCCTTCCCTTCGGCCGTTGTCAATTCATCGTGGTTTTGCCGCACTTTTGCATGGGCATAACAGTGAATGCACTTCAGGTTGCACTGTTGGGTAATATTCCAGACCACAACGGGCCGCTTGTCTGCTGAAAACTGCAGCAAGTGGGACGGCAGCTCTCCGGATTTTCTTCCATATCGCAATGCGTCGGACGGTTCGACCGTTGCGCAGTATAGCTTTGAAATACCGATCATATTTTCCTCTTTGCATAAGATATATAAGCAGCAACGGCGCACAGGATCGTACGCCGTTGTCCTGCCGGCTATAATTGATGGCTTCGCAAAAAGTCCAATATCTGCGTTGCGCTTCATCCTGAGAAATTTTACGTACGGCCAAGTACGCTCAATTCCTCAAGATTCGAACGCCTTGATCTTGAACTTTTTTCTTTGCCATCGCAAATATCACTTTTTACTGCGCCATCATAATTGTGTTCTTGTCATTTCCTTCCAGTGAACCTATGTTTCCGGCCCGGCATCAAGGCACGATAACAGATCGGACAACTCCGCATCATTTGACAGGCTTGAATCTCCGGTGCCGTGTTTCTGAAGCTCGTTTGTAATGATTTGATTCAAATAGGCTTCCGGGTTTTCAAGGGCGTATTTTGAAATAAAAAAACGGTTTTTCCCGGTTTTTTCCCGGAGCAGTTTTAAACCGTACTCAAAGTCATCGGATAATTTATGATAAATCTGATCGATATTCAATGACTGTTTTTCCATGTGCTCTGAAATAAAATCAATGGCATCCTCTTCAAGGACAATATTTAGATCGTGTTTGTTGTAAAAACGGATCTCAATGCGTTTCACCTGGTCATAAAAAGACCGGATCTCCGCGATGGCGGTGCCGATTTCCACCACATTTGCGTGGTAATAATCGGCAATTCGCCCGATTCTGTATTCGGAGAGGGGCAGGCTGTATTGCTCTGAAAGTTTCTTCCTGTTATTCCGAAGGTAATCGATCAGATTCGACCGGCATTCCGTCAAAATGACTTCAAAGTCCTCGTCTTTTTCGGTAATGCCTTCTCCGGAAAGCCAACGATTGAGTGTGTTTTCCGGATTGTCAATCACTTCCGTCGTCACGGGGAACTGCTTGATCTTTGTCGACGGCAGCCTTGTTTCAAAGGCGATCAGGGCCTGTTCAATCACGCTGACCAGGCCGCGTGCGCCGGTGTTCTCCCGGCAAGCCCGTTTCGCCATTATTTTCAAAGCTTCATCCGAGAAGCGGACATCGATGCCGTAGGTTGCGAAGTCAAGCCGCTTGCTTAGTATAATCGGGTTGTTCGGGTTAACCAGGATTTCATAGAGATCATTTTCGGTTAATTTTTCAAAAACCGACTTGACCGGCAGGCGGCCGATAAATTCAGATTCAAAACCGAACTCAATGAGGTCTTCGGACCGGGTCTGGCGCAGTATGTCGGATTCGTCTTCGGAGAGCGTAATTCTGGCGCCAAAACCGATGCCCTGATCCATCGTACGTTTTTTAATAATTTCCTGGAGATGGGAAAAGGCGCCGCTTACTATAAACAGGATATTTTTCGTATTTATGGAGCGCTTTTCGCGCTTTCCCGTTTTTCTGAACTGCTCAACCTCCTGGATCATGGAAATAGGGTCGTGGGGAACCTTCATCTCGACTTCGGTTTCCTCCATGGGCTTTAAAAGCGCCCGCTGGACGCCGGTACGCGACACATCCGCCCCGTAATGCCCCTGGCTCGATGCGATTTTGTCGATTTCATCGATGTATATGATTCCATACTGGGCAAGTTCAATATCGTTATCGCTTTCACGGACCAGATCGCGCACCAGATCCTCCACATCACCGCCCACGTAGCCGGTTTCAGAAAATTTGGTGGCATCCCCCTTTACAAAAGGAACGCCGATTTTCTGCGCTATCAGCTTGATCATGAATGTCTTGCCCACGCCGGTGGGTCCGATCATTATTATGTTGTTTTTGATTTGTCCGTGAAACCCGCCTGGATCAAGGTCATTGCGCTGCTGGTGCCGGATGCGGTTAAAGTGGGTGCAGATCTTGGTTGAAAGGATCCGTTTGGCAGCATTCTGCTTAATGATGTATTGATCCAGGTATGCGATCAATTCTTCGGGCTTCAGGTCGAAATTGATCGACTCCCTGTTGACGTCCCCTTTTTTTTCTTCCTCGGTTTTTTTCTCCTGGGGCATGACGATGGGCGATACGATCTTGACCTGGTTGCCGTATTTTTTGCTCAAAAAATCGGCGATTTCTTTTTCAATTTCTTTTGGATTCGGTATATTCATTTTATTCTTTCCGTAATTGCATAATATAACCAAATATAGTCACTTCCCGCGGGATTTCAATTGTATCCAAACAGCCAGCGCACACATTGTGTATGTATGTATAATGACATGCGTGCACCGGACAAACGCTTACCCGGCAACATAAGCACGAATTTTTCCTGATCAATTTATTTGCAGCAGCCAATAATCAAGTTTATCTTTAAAAGCATCATTTATAGTGATAAACTGGTGTCTACACCAAAACCCTTAGGCAAGGAGGCAGATCATGACGGAAAGTGTTTACAAATTTATCGAGATGGTTGGGACGAGTAAAACATCCTGGGAAGATGCCGTTGTAAATGCGGTGGAAACCGCTTCAAAATCGGTTCGCGATACCAGGGTTGCCGAGGTCAAGGAACTTGATGTAAAGATCGAGGGAGGAAAAGTGGTATTGTTCAGGGTGGTGGTAAGGCTGTCCTTCAAGTACAAACCCGGTTCTGAATAACATTTTCTTGTACTGCTTGTGACATAAATGGCGGGCGTGCGATTTTTTCGCAGCCCGCCATCCAAAGAAAAAAATACTCCTGGTTTCTAAAAGCCTGTCACTTTTCGAATAAAGATGACGGTATTCTTCTTTGCGGCCACTTCCCCATGACTACCCCGTCTTTCAGGAGAACAAGCCCCGGGTTTGAACGAATTATGGTTTTGAGCGCCCTTTCATCCGACTGGTAAAACGGATATGCAGCGTTTTGTCTTTCCCGAAATGCGTCTATTGTTTCATAAGAGGAAGCGGTAAATACCAAAAAGGGGTATCCGTGCTCCATGGCATTTTCTGCAAGCGGATTCACCCGGTCGTAAAAGGCGCTTTGGTTTGTCGTGTGCAGATCATACGCCACGACCAGGTATTGGTATCCGCTTCTGTTTATGATCGGTTCTGTAATGTCCTCACCGGATGCATCAACAATGATAAAGTTTTCAATGGGTGATTCCGTGCGGCGAAATTCACCCGCTTCCTGTATTCTCGCCTCATATTCCCACACATCCGTCCATTCCGGGTCGTCCCACGGATAATCATCTGCAGGGTACTTTTTGACCGCACCGGTTTTGCGGTTTTTAAAAACCAGATCTACCTCGGGTGAAGGCCCTTGTTCCGCTGAAATATAGGCGCTAACATCATTTCCGATCTTCCACGGACGAAAATCCATGAGCGGAAGATAGGTCAGGCAATACAGGGACAGGGAGACAATAAATACTCCCGCGAATAAGGCGCGGTATCCGTCTGTTGCGTGAGAAGAAAAGAGGCGGATTTTCTCCCGGTTGAAAAAAACAACGGCAGCTGCGGCGAGAAGCAGAATGTTTTTATAAAAGGTTTCCCAGTTGGTAAGGATTATGGCATCCCCGAAACATCCGCAGTGGGGAACCGGATCGGTCAGTGCGATATATAATGTTGCAGGGGTAAAAATTACCATCATTATAAATCCGACCGGTGCGATGATTCGAGGCTTCAAACCAAGCAGGAAGGCAAAACCGACCAAAAATTCCAGAGAACTGAGAAAAACAGCAAAGGGGAGGGCTGCGGGGAAAAGCCATTCCAGCCGGAAGGCGGTAAAAAAATCCTGTAATTTGTATGTTGTCCCTAATGGATCAATGGATTTAACGAATCCGGAAAGGATAAAAACAACCCCGAAAAACAAACGGGACACAAAGACAAGAAGTTGCATTGAAACCTTTTTTATTGCGGGCGTTGTATGACCCTGCCTTTTATGCGGAACCGGTTTCTGGCGCCGCCTGCGCTGTTTGACTGAACGGTAACAACACGGCTGATTGCATGCGGTCTGTTGGGAACCCGGAAGCTTACGTTAATTTTACCACTTTCTCCCGGCAGTAAAGGCTCGCGGGTCCATTCGGTTACCCTGGTGCCGCAGCACGCACGCACATTGCTGATGACCAGGGGGGAGTCACCCGTGTTGGAAAATTCAACTTCAATGGTTTTAACATTCACTTCGTCAAAATAAATCGTTCCGCAATCGTGCCCTTCTGTTGCAAATGTCAGCTGCGGCCCTTGGGGCTCGGAAGCAGGAAGAACAGCAGCAAAAAAAAGAAGAATGCATGGCAGGACGAAAATTGTTTTCCACATGGCGGTTTCTTTATGGTTATAAATGTTTATTATAAGGAATGATATAATAATTTTTAATACTTTACAATAACACGATTTGTATCAGTATGTAAAGACCTTACTTCATCAGCAGGGTATACATTCCTCTTTGTTGACAAACCTTATAGTTATCTATATGTTGCCATTTAGCGATATATATTCATATCCGCCTGCGAAGGCAGTCACTGTAAAGAAAATGCTGGGAGAAAAATACATGAAAAAATTTATCCGGGTAATGAAGGCGCTGTCCGACCCTTCTCGGGTGAAAATCGTGAAAATGCTTCAAAAAAAAGAGCTTTGCGTTTGTGAAATCCATGCAGCGCTTGGCATTGCCCAGTCTACGGCAAGCAAACACTTAAAAGTCCTTGAGGAAGCGGGACTTGTCATTTTTCGCAAAGAGGGCCTTTGGGTCAATTACACCTTGTCTGACGGAAGTGACAATCCCTATGCCGCAAGCATTCTCGGCAATCTCAGGCACTGGTTGGAGGAGGATGCCGATGTGGCCAGGCTGAGCAAAAGCATCTATGAGGTTCACCGGGAAAAAATTTGCAGAAAACGAAGCAGCAAATCCCCTCGGTCCCAACCGCAGGCCGAGGCCCTTTGAAGGATATGTGTAATGAATGAAAAAACAAAAGCGGTCATCGTAGGAGGGGTTGTACTGGTTGTTGCGCTGGTATTTTTCGGGTTGTTTTATGGCGGGGCTTTGTTCCAGCCCGAAACCCGGGAAACGACAAATAATAAAGAAACTGCCACAGCGACAGCGCCCGTTCCAGGAAAGGTGACAATGATTGACCTGGGCGCGGATGAATGTGTTCCGTGCAAAATGATGGCGCCGATCTTAAAGGAGCTCAGGGCCGCTTATGACGGTAGGGCGGAAATTATTTTCATCGACGTGTGGAAAGATCGGACACAGGCGTCAAAGTATGGCATCCGTGCCATTCCAACCCAGATCTTTTTCAATGAAAAGGGCGAGGAGATGTTCCGCCATGCCGGTTTCATGAACAGGGAAGCCATTGTCCAAAATCTCTCACAACTGGGCGTAGCCCCACCCGAAGCACACCCGGATTCATGATAAAGCTTATCGATATATTGGAAGGGGACATAAAATGCTGGACCCGTTTTTAATTACTGTAAATCAATGGATGTCCGGGGGCCTTGCCCTGGCTGCTACAGGTGCTTTTGCCTGGGGAATGGTCAGTGTGCTCTTCAGTCCGTGTCACCTTGCTTCTATCCCTTTGATCGTAGCCTACGTCGGCGGTCAGGAAGTCGCAGTCCGTCCTCGGCGGGCGGGATGGTATGCCGGGGCATTTACGTTTGGCCTGTTTATCACCATTGCAACGGTGGGTATTGTTTGCGCCATTATGGGGAGGATGCTCGGCGACGTGGGTATATGGCTCCAGCTGGCCGTAGGTGTCGTTTTGATCTGGGTGGCCCTGGGAATGCTTGGGGTGCAGGCATGCACCATGTCCGGAGGCTTGCTTTATCGACTGAAATTAAAAGGAATATCCGGGGCGTTCGGCCTGGGTCTTGCCTACGGGGTTTTGTCCGGTTCCTGCACTTTCGGATTTATCGCACCGATTTTAGCCATTGTGACCGTTCAGCAGGAAATTGTTGCCGGATCCATCATGATGCTGATGTTTGCCCTGGGTCATTGTCTGCCGATAGTTTTTGCAGGCAGTTCCGCAGCCGTCGTCCGGAAGTTTACGGAAAGTGCGGCATGGCAGGGGGCAGGGGCCTGGTTTCGAAAAGGGGCCGGTGTGGTTATCGGGGGGTTGGGGATATATTTTATTTCCGTGCCGCTTATCAGCGTTTTATAACTTGAAACATACCTTTCTGGATTCGACTTCGGTTAAAGCCGCACGTTTTGCCCCTGATCCGGCATCCATGGGAAAATGGCCAACCTTCCATTGCCGTTTGATTCCACTTCCCGGATATATTTCACTTCGTTTAATCCGTGAGTGGCCAATACCGGGTCATTGGTCCCCGAGACCGCAAAGCTCTGGTTGATGATCCAGCCATATGTGCGGATGCCGGCCCGCTCCAAATCTTCTTCCAGTCGCCGGGCTTCGTGGACCGGCGTCGCCTGCGCCAGGGTCACCATAAAGATTTTCGTGAACTTTGGGTCGCGCAGCCGGGGGAGTAGGTCCCTGACTTCAGCAGGCACGCCTTCGGCATTTTTTTCCACCTCCCGGTGATAGGCCTCAGTTGCATCCATCAATAGCAGGGTATGTCCGGTGGGCGCAGTATCCAGTACGATAAAGTGGTCTTTCCCCTGATCGACCGCGCGGGCGAATGCCTGGAAAACCGCGATTTCTTCTATGCATGGGGAGCGCAGCTCCTCTTTAAGCAGTTCCATGTCCTCCGGGGACAGATGGTCTTTTTTCTGGTCGATGACGCTTTGTACGTACTTGTCGGTTTCGGCTTTGGGATCGATTCGGCTGACTTCCAGACCATCCAGATCTTCTTGCAGCACCTGGTCGATATGGGCAGCGGGGTCGGTGGTGGAAAGATGGACAGGATACCCGCGCCGGGCCAGTTCAACGGCGATGGTGACGGCCATGGTGGTTTTTCCCACGCCGCCTTTGCCCATGCACATGACCAGCCCCTTGCCCGCGGTTTCGAGCTGGTCGATCATTTTCTCCCAGTTTCCGTTGGATGCGTCGATTTTCTCCACTTCGCCTCGAAGCCTTTCCCCGAGTTCCGGATCTGTTGCGGAAGGCTCGTTTCGGATCGCTTTTCGTAAAGATTCGATGCCGGTCAGTCCTTCCGGCCGGAAACCGATCCGGGTGCGCGGCAAATGCGCGATGTTTTTCGGAATAGATGCCATGGCGCTTTTCGCCTGCGCGGCAAACGCTGCGGCCACCGGATCGTCGGAATCACTCTCAAAGACGCCGTTGACAATCAGGTGCTGGTTTTGTATTCCGGTATCGCCCAGTTCGGCCGCTGCCCGGGAGGCTTCCTCCAGAGTGATCGGCTCGGCGCGTGCCACCAGCACCAGCAGCGTCCTTTGGGAATCCGTGAGCGCACTCACGGCCTTTTCATAAATTTGTCGCTGCTCCGTAAGGCCGGACATCGGTCCCAGGCAGGAGCTGCCGCTGGTATTGGAAAGGACAAAATCGTTCCACGCCGCGGGCAGGTTGAGCAGGCGAAGGGTATGCCCCGTGGGCGCGGTGTCCAGAATCACATGGTCATACTCCGCCACGGTCTTTTCATCCCCGATCACACCGGAAAACTCGTTGAACGCGGCGATTTCGACGGTGCAGGCCCCGGAAAGCTGCTCTTCGATGGCGGCGACGGACTCATCCGGCAAAACGCCCCGATACGGACCTACGATTCGTTCTTTGTACCTTTCCGCGGCATCTACCGGGTCGATATTCATGGCCCAAAGGTTATCGCAGCCAGGCACGGGAGAAGGGGTTCCGCCCAACTCCGCCTCCAGCACTTCATCCAAATTGGACGCGGGGTCCGTGCTGATAAGAAGCACTTTCTTTCCCTGGTCCGCCAGGGCCGTTGCGAGCATGCAGGAGATGGAGGTTTTACCCACGCCCCCCTTTCCGGTGAAAAAAACAAACCGGGGTGTTGTTTCCATGATTCCTAACATCAGCAGCACCCCCCTCCCGGGCCGCATTCTCCGGAACCGGAGGCTGCTGTGCCTGTAAGGGAAATCACACCGGCGCCCTGTATGGTATTTTTCCCGGCATTTTCCGGGGCATTGCCGACTTCGATTCCCAACAGAGCTTCGAGTTCTTTTCTGTTCGGATACCGGCCGGATATCGCCAGTTCATCATCCACAAACACCAGGGGAAGTCCGTCCTGGCCGAGTTTTGCCATGGCTTCCCGGACGGCGCTGTTTTCAGCGAACGCCTGCGGCTCCTGGGCCAGATTAAAACGCTGGACGTCGATGCCGCGTGCCGCTGCCTTTTTCAGCAGACCGGCAAATTCGACGAGTTCATCGCTGACATTGGTCCCGCATACGCCGGTGGAACAACACATGGGCGGGTCATATACCTTCAGGGAAGCAGCCTTGTTCTTCTTTCGTGAAGCCATTTTATCCAGTTTCGCATCAAAAGACCTTTCAATAAAACGCTGCATGGCGTTCACCCCGCCCTTCTGCACCTGGGCACCGATGGCAAGGGCCTCCCGGATATCCGCTTCGTCTATGCCCATTTCATCGGCCTTGTCCACGTGATGTGTCAGGCAGGGCTGGCAGTTGGTCGCCACGGACGCGCCGATGGCGATGAGTTCTTTTGTTCTCTCATCCATTTCTATTCTCCTTTTTACTCCGTAATTTCGTTCATAATTGTTAAAAGCTCTGATTCCTTCCGCTGTTTCCGGGCCTTGCAAAGCTCATCGACCGGATTTGCGACGATGGTTTCGAGGGTTTTCCGGTCGTTTGCAATAATCTCGGAGCCTTTCACAGAAGTCTGTACCCAGTTCAACAACGCCTCCGGGAAGCCGGATGCCAGACGGTAATGCACCCACCGGGCGTCTTTCCGGTTTTCCACCAGCCCGGCGTTCTGAAGAACGCTCATGTGCCTCGAAACCGTTGGCGTCGATACCTGCAAAAGCTCGGTAATCTGGCAGACGCAGAGCTCATCATGGGCCGACAGCGCCATGATAGTCCGCATGCGGTTGCCGTCGGCAAGAGCCTTGATTCGTTTGAGTGTTTTTTCCATTGGATTTGTTCCTTGGATTAATTGGCTTATATGATTAGCTAACTTGCTAAATGAAAATAATGACCTGGGCCGGATGTGTCAAGGAAAAAAGAGACAATATCACTTGTCACACAAATGTAACAAAATTTTTCTTGATTTCGTAGTTTCGCGAACTATAATAACGTTTAAACAATGTTTGTGAAAGGAGAATGAAACAACATGGAAGCAGGAGCAATAATTAATCGGATCTGCGGCTTTTCAAAAGCCCTCTCAGAGGACGTCAGAGTCCGCATGCTCATGTGTCTCCAGGGCGGGGCATTAAGCCTTCAACACTTCGTCGATATTTTGGGACTGGCGCCGTCAACGGTTTCCAAGCACCTGCATGTTCTCGAAGACGCCGGCCTCGTCGTGTCAAAGCGTATAGGACGGTGGCGCCTGTACCAGTGGCCGGAAAGAGAAGGCCATGAAACAACGCTTCCCCTTCTTGACTGGATGGCCAGAGCGGTAAAAGAAGATCCGATTCTTCAGGCGGATACAGCCCGGCGGGCAGTCACTATCCAGATCAACCCACCCCCTGCGATACAAACCGACGTTCGGCGGGTTCTGTTCCTGTGCACGGGTAATTCCTGCCGTAGCCAGATGGCCGAAGCCCTTCTTCGAGAAAGAGGGGGGCCGGCGTACGAAGTGGTGAGTGCAGGGGTTGCGCCAAGAAAGATCCCGCCGATGACCTTTGAAGTTATGAAAGAAATCGGGATCGACATTTCGGAGCAAAAACCCAAAACCGTAATGGATTTCATCGGCAGGGTTCATTTTGATTATCTCATAACCGTCTGTCCTGTTGCCGAGGAACATACGCCCGTATTTCCGGGCGTTACACGAAGACTTCACTGGCCCGTGCCGGATCCGGTGGAAGCTATTGGTACGGATGACCAGAAAATGCGGATCTTCCGGCAGGCCCGCGACCAATTGGATGTCTATATTTCCAATTGGATACAGATTGACCTGCATGAAATGCCACCTGCCTGAATCTGTTTTTCGATGGAGGGCAAACAGGGGCGGCAGATTTTACAGGTGAAAGAATACCAACAAAAAAAAAGGAGATGAAGACAATGCAGAAAACAGTTAAGCGAATAATGATGTGTACGTTGGCAATCATGCTGGCAATACCCGCTTTGAGCCATGCATCCGATCTGGTGGATCCGGCTCTTAAACCCTACAGCCCGGTTTCGGGCATTTCCGGGAGCCTAAAAAGTATCGGCTCTGATTCCATGAACAACGAGATGACGCTTTGGGCGGAAGGCTTTCTGGCACACTACCCAAATGTACAGATCGAGATCGAGGGAAAAGGTTCTTCCACGGCGCCGCCCGCCCTGGTAAGTGGGACAGCCCACTTCGGCCCCATGAGCCGTCCCATGAAGGGCAATGAAATCGATAATTTCGAGAAGCGCTACGGTTACAAACCAACCGATCTGGCCACCAGCATTGACATGCTTGCCGTATATGTTCACAAGGACAATCCCATCGAATGCCTTACCCTGCAGCAGGTGGACGCCATTTTTTCCAAAACCCGAAGGGGCGGACATGACAGCGACCTGCGCACATGGGGGGATGTCGGTGTAACCGGCCGTTTGGCGAATATGCCCATCAGCCTCTATGGCAGAAACGCCGCATCCGGTACCTACGGTTTCTTCAAGGATAATGCTCTGTTTGGTGGCGACTTCAAGGATGAAGTCAAGGAGCAGCCGGGCAGTTCCTCTGTGGTCCAGGGCGTGGCCAGCGAACTGGCCGGCATCGGTTACTCGGGCATCGGCTATATGACTGCGGACGTGCGGGCCGTGCCCCTTGCCGTCTCCCCCAACGATCAGTGCGTTGCCGCCGCTCCTGAAAATGCATACACCGGCGAATATCCGCTCGCACGCTTCCTTTTTGTGTATGTGAATCACCGGCCCGGCAGTCAAATTAATCCTTTGCGGCGCGAGTTTATTAAATACATATTCAGCCGTGATGGGCAGGAAGATGTTGTTCGGGATGGGTATTATCCGGTTACCCAGTTGATCGCCAAAGAGCAACTGGAAAAAATGAGCATTCGATAAGTTCATTGCAGGCAATTCAGTAGGCAATGCCCGGAACCAAACGCTTTTTGCGCCGTGTCCGGGCATTGCAAGCGGGACGGATGTTTGAAAATATATTTTGATGGTAATTGACATGCCTGATTCCAAGCGATTTACCGGCGCCGGCAGGCGCTACAAAACAAAAAGACGCGTGAAAATCGCGGATTGGACTGCCAAAACGCTGATCACATTCGGCGGCCTGGGCACCATTTTAGCGATAACAGGGGTTTTTGTCTTTCTTACCTCCGTGGTGGTGCCGCTCTTTTATCCGGCAGAGGTGAATTTTCTGCATGAATCGGAAATCAGCGAAAACGGGCAGGGCCAGTCGACTGTACTTGTAGCGGATGAGTACCGGCTATCGGCCTGGAGCGCCCAAAAAGGCGCCGGCCGAATACGTTCTTTTCGCATGGACACCGGACAGGTTCTTGCCGATCTGGATATTTTCGACGGACATGCGCCCCAGGCATTGACCTATGACGCGGATTCCGGCATGCTCGGCGCCGCTTTTGCCGATGGCGCCATTCAGCTGGTGAATATCGGCTTTAAAACCGCATTTCTGCTTGACGAGACCAATCTTCCGAAGAAAATAGCAGGTCTGGAAGTTGGTCAGACAGCGGTTTATGAGCAAGGCATCGTCCAGCGGACCCCCATCGGGCAGCTGCGGCACCTTCGACTGGAAGTAAATCCCCTGCCGGTTATTGATTCGGGTTATACCGACATCCAGCAAATGGCGGTTTCCATGCTTTCTTCGGGACCGATGGTTGCTACATTAAGCGATGATGGCATGTTCCGGGTTCAAAATATTGTCACCCGCCGCAATCTGCTCACCGGCCAGGAAACCAGCACTATGTCCGGTGGTTCCCTGGAACTCGACCTTGCCGACCACGGGATGCCAAAATTTCTGGGGCTTTCCGGCCGCGGGGATACAGCGTATCTATCATGGGAAGATGGACATCTGCTCCGAGTCGATACCCGGAACAACCAAAGGCCGGTCGTGGCCGAGGAAGTCGATCTGCTTTCCGGCAAAAATGCACAAATTACCGCTCTATCATTTCTAATCGGTAAGACCACGCTGGTCGCGGGCGATTCTCAGGGGCAGATTCGGGTATGGTTTCGAACACAGCCGGAAAATGCAACAAGCAACGACGGAAACGAACTGACCATGGTCCATGATTTGGGCCCGGGACCTGCAGCCGTGACGAGTTTTGCCGCATCCATGCGAAGCCGTCTTTTGGGTGCCGGTTTTGCCGACGGAACGGTTCGCCTGTTTCATGTCACCAGCAACCAGACACTGGCTGAACAAAAAACGGGAGACGCTGCGGTTTCGGCTCTGGCTATCGGACCCCGGGATGACTTGCTTGCGGCCATCACCCCTTCCGGCTTTACCGCCTGGGAAATGGACCGCAAGCATCCGGCGGCAACGCTGCATACCCTTTTTGGAAAGGTCCATTACGAGGGGATGAACGAACCGCTGCATATCTGGCAGTCCTCTAGCGGCACCGATGATTTCGAGCCGAAATACAGTCTCGTCCCCCTTATTTTCGGCACCCTGAAAGCGACCTTTTACTCCATGATTTTCGGTGTGCCTTTAGCGCTGCTGGCCGCCGTGTATACAACCGAATTTCTTGAAAACAAAGCGCTCCGGGCGCGAATCAAACCCCTGGTGGAATTTATGGAGAGCCTTCCCACCGTGGTACTGGGCTTTCTTGCAGCGCTGATTTTTGCAAGCTTTGTCGAAGGAAACATCACCTCGGTGCTGGCCGCGTTTGTTACTGTACCGGTCAGTTTCGTGGCTGCGGCATACCTGTTTCAACTGATGCCCGTCCATTCGTACGTCCGGCTGACCCGGTTCCGCTTTTACCTGCTTTTAATTCTTGCCTTGCCTGCCGGCATCTGGCTGGCAGGCGTGGCCGGACCGGTCCTTGAAAGACTTTTGTTTGCCGGGAATATCAAGGCCTGGCTCGACGGTCAGATCGGCACCGGCACCGGCGGCTGGTTTATCATGTTTCTGCCGGTATCCGCAGTGACGCTGGTCTTTTTGTACGGATTTAAAATCAACCCGTGGTTAAGGAGCAAAACCGCCAATTACACCCGCTTTCAATCCGGTGTTGTGGAGTTTTCCAAGTTTCTTGCCGGCGGGGCCGCGGCCATTGCTCTGGCATGGCTTCTGGCATCACTTCTCACGGCAATCGGCTTTGATTCCCGGGGGGATTTTCCCGTTCTGGGACAGGTCATGGGCACCTACGTACAGCGTAACGCCCTGGTGGTCGGGTTTGTCATGGGGTTTGCCATTATCCCTGCGGTCTATACCCTTGCCGAGGATGCTCTTTCCAGCGTGCCCGATCATCTGCGCTCCGGATCTCTGGCAGCCGGGGCCACTCCCTGGCAGACCGCAGTGAAAATCATCATCCCCACTGCTGCCAGCGGGCTTTTTTCCGCTGTGATGCTGGGTTTGGGTAGGGCCGTTGGCGAGACCATGATCGTTTTGATGGCCACGGGCAATACGCCCGTAATGGAATGGAATATTTTCAACGGGTTTCGGACCCTTTCCGCCAATATTGCCGTAGAACTGCCGGAAGCCGTTATTTTTGGCACGCATTTTCGCATCCTTTTTCTGGCCGCGCTTTGTCTGTTTCTCCTGACATTCGTGATCAACACACTCGCGGAAGTGATCCGGCAGCGATTCCGAAAGCGTGCGTTTCAGCTGTAAACAGAGTTGATGGAAAATAAAAAATGAATAATCAAGAAAACCATCCTCCCGCTTCCGGCGTTGCCGGCAGCGGGAACAAAGCCAGCGCATACCGGACGCGCCGCCGCCCCGGAAAAGGCGCTTTCATGGCCGCCCATGGCCAGCCCATGGTCTGGCTCTCCGGCGGCATGCTTGCCGTATGCGTGGCAATGATTATAGGATTGATCGCGTTTGTCGTCATCAAGGGGATGGCAACGTTCTGGCCGGGTCCGGTGGTCCGTTACGTCACCGTTACCGGAGACATCGTCAGCGGGGAGGTTACCCGGGGCGGTCACTATGAACCCCGGGAGCAATTGATTGATGATCTGCCGATGGAAGTCCGTGCGGCGACAATGGATCTTCTTACCCGAAACGAGGGGATTTCTGAACGAATGCTGGTGCGCACGGGCAATTTTGAGCTGGACAATGAGCATTTCCGGTGGATCAGTGACTTTGAAATAACCGGCAAGGGATTTCCGGAGTGGGCCCTTGTCCTTGAACGCATGACGTGGGGGCGTTTTTACGGCGAACCGCAGTCCTTCCGCATAGACGGGGAGACGGTGGCCGAAGGGGCGGAAGCCGCATGGGCGCAGTTTGAAACCTACCACGGCGAGGTCCGCAAGCGATGGCAGGCGAGAAGAGATCTGGAAAGCAAAGAACTCGGCCGCATCAATCACGCACAGGAAAAGGCGCGCCTGACGGTTCGTCAGGTTGAACTGGAAGCCCGGGAGACCATGGCCGCTCATGGGATTGATTCCGGTGCCTACCGGCAGGCCGTAGAAGCACTGGAACGCCAGAGGGAAATATTTGATGAGGAAAACCGCGCACTGGAAGCAAGATATGCAGAGATTCGCGACGAAATAGCGGCACTGAACCGGGAAAACGACCGCTATGAAATGAAGCTGGTTACGTTTGACGGTAGGGAAAAAACCATGGGCCTGGCCGAGGTCGTCCGCGCGTACCCGGCCAATCAGCTTGGCATTTTTTCCAAGGCAAAAATTTACGTGGACAGGTGGCTTGAATTCCTGTGGGACGCGCCCCGCGAGGCCAACAGCGAAGGCGGCGTGTTTCCGGCAATCTTCGGCACCGTTGTCATGACCCTGATCATGGTGGTCTTCGTGGTCCCCTTCGGGGTTCTGGCGGCTCTTTATCTGCGGGAGTATGCAAAAGCCGGTACCCTTGTAAGTATCATCCGTATTGCGGTAAACAATCTTGCAGGGGTCCCCAGCATTGTCTATGGCGTATTCGGCCTGGGATTCTTCTGCTATATCGTCGGCGGCAGCATCGACAGCCTGTTTTTCAGTGCGAAGCTGCCAAGTCCAACATTCGGTACGGGCGGCATTCTTTGGGCGAGCCTGACCCTTGCGCTGCTGACACTGCCGGTGGTCATTGTGGCTACCGAGGAAGCCCTTGCCGCGGTACCAAGCTCCATGCGGGAAGGATCATACGCCGCAGGGGCCAGCAAGTGGCAAACCATAAAACGCATCGTTCTGCCTCGGGCCATGCCGGGTATTTTAACCGGCATGATCCTGGCCATGGCACGCGGCGCTGGCGAAGTGGCGCCGCTCATGCTGGTAGGGGCGGTGAAGCTGGCTCCAGAGCTTCCCATTGACGGCATTTTCCCCTTTATACACCTGGAACGGAGCTTCATGCATTTAGGTTTTCACATCTATGATCTTGGATTCCAGAGCCAGAACAGCGAAGCCGCCATTCCGATGGTCTTTACCACCACGCTGCTACTGATCACCATTATTGCGGTGCTGAATATCGGGGCGATCCTGCTTCGGAGCCGGCTCCGCGCAAAGTTTATCGTCAATACCGTATAAAATTTACTTTACCCTGACAGGAAGAGCATTGTTATGGATCGACAAGAAGACATTTCAACCATTATGACCAACGGGAAGGGCAACCCCAATCCGCTTTTCCGGGCACAGAGCACCGACGGCCGGCTTCAGGCCATCGCAGAAGGCAAGTGGTTTGCGCCGGTGGTTGACCAAAGCATCGAAAAAGAGGAGATCGTCCTTGCCGTCAAGGAATTCAATTTGTGGTACGGCGACGACCAGGCGCTTTTCGACATCTCGCTCAAGGTGCCTCGCGGCAAGGTGACGGCCATCATCGGACCGTCCGGCTGCGGGAAATCCACTCTGCTGCGCTCGGTCAACCGTCTCAACGACCTGGTGGATATCGTTCGCACAAAAGGCGACATGACGCTTTACGGCGATTCCATTTATAATAAAGGAGTCGATGTCATCGAACTGCGAAAACGGATGGGCATGGTAGCCCAGAAGCCCAATCCGTTTCCCATGTCGATTTATGAAAACGTGATCTATCCCCTGCGCATCGATGGGATCAATGACCGTCGGATTCTTGATGAGGTCTGTGAAAAAACCCTTAAGGGTGCGGCGTTGTGGGATGAGGTAAAAGACCGGCTTCAGAAAAGCGCACTGGGGCTTTCCGGCGGACAGCAGCAGCGGCTTTGCGTGGCCCGCGCCATCGCCTCGGAGCCGGAAATTCTTCTGATGGACGAACCCTGTTCGGCATTGGATCCCGTTGCCACGGCCAAGATCGAGGACCTGATCTATCAGCTTCGGGAAGATTACACCATTTTAATCGTCACCCACAATATGCAGCAGGCCGCCCGGGTTTCCGATTACACGGCCTTTATGTACCTGGGGCAGCTCGTGGAGTACGGCCGGACCGCATCGATTTTTAAAAAGCCGCAGCTACAGGAAACCGAGGACTATATTTCCGGCCGGTTCGGTTGATTTATGGCCGGGCAATCTTACAGAAAACAACCCAATCCAATACAAGGAGACCACAATCATGAAGAAAAAGACAATTGTCATGGCAATTTTTGCCGTATTCTACCTACTTATGGGATGCGCCACTATCAGCGATACAACAGTCGTTGGAAAAGAAGGACCTGCTGATTCGGGTAATTATGACCGGGCCGGCTTTGAGACCCGAATTGACAAGGACGGCCGGCTGTGGGTATTTATTCCCGGCAGCGAAGATCTTGCCGCCTATGATGCCAAGGGCTCCCCGGCAAAGCACAATGTCCGCCCATTGGCCGGACCGGGCAACATAACCATGAAAGAGGCTGCGGACACCAACGTTATTGACGCTTATCTTTTGGCGCGCCCGGGTTTTGTGACAAGAATCGACTCCAGAGGGAGTTTATGGATTTTTGAGGCAGACAGCGGGCAATGGAAAGAATACGACAGCAAAGGGGCGCCGGCAAAGCACATCGTTCGTCCTCTTGCCGGGCCTGACAGAAGGACACTCAGGGCAGAGGAGGCTGAGATACTTGATGGGTACATGAAAGCCGCACAATATTAATAAATAGCGAACCGACCAGATACCCGGGGGCATTTTTTTCTGTGCAGGCAGCCCCCGGTTTTCGGTCTTTTTTTCACACGGAGAATACAAATTATGACAATGCTTTTTGTTCGGGAGATAGAAAAATTAAAAGCCCAGCTGGTGTTGATGTTCCAGATGGTGGAGCAGAGTTTTACCCTGGCCTGCAAGGCCCTCAGCAAGGGCGACTTGGATGCGGCAGCCGAAGTTGTCCGCAAGGAGCCCGAGATCGACGAAAAAAGAGTCGACATCCAGGAGGAATGCTTCAAGATCATTGCGCTTCACCAACCGGTGGCCTCTGATCTTCGTTTTATTATTGCTGCGCTGAAGTTCAATAACGATCTGGAACGAATCGCCGATCTGGCTGAAAGCCTGGCCGAACGGGCTCGGGTGCTGGCGGATCGGACTGCGCATGCCCCGCCGTTTGACGCGGATGCCATGGCCGGCCATGTCCATTCCATGTTAAGCAGAAGCCTTGACGCGCTGATCAAACTGGACCAGGATCTCGCCATGGCCGTGCTGGAAGATGAAGACGAAGTGGATGCCATGCACCGACGCAACTACGACATTATCAAGGCGCAGATAAAAAAACGGCCGGACGATATCGATATGCTCATCAGCTACCTGTCAATATCCCGGTATCTGGAACGGGTTGCCGATTACTCCACCAACCTGGCAGAAGAGGTGGTTTACATCGTCAAAGGCGAAATCATACACACGGAATAGGCAGGGTGAATAAAAAGATCCGCATCCCTGGTGACGCGGAAATAACGATGGTGATGGCCACGCAACCGCTACATAAACAAATATACAACAAGAATTAGGAGTACGCGCATGCAACAAAAAATTCTGGTTTTATGCACCGGGAACTCGGCCCGCAGCCAGATGGCCGAAGCCCTGCTGCAAAAATATTCAGGTGAGAAATTTCAGGTGTTTTCCGCAGGATCGGAACCTATCGACAAGGTTTTTCCACCCGTGGTCACGGTGATGAAAGAGATCGGTATTGATATTTCCGCAGCCAAGCCCAAAGGGATGGATACGTATCTCGGCCATGTGCATTTTTCAAAGGTCATTATTGTATGCTCGGAGGCCGATAAAAAATGCCCCCAAATTTTCGGAACCGCCCAGCGCCTCTACTGGCCCTTTGATGATCCGGCGGCCGCACAAGGAACCGAAGCGCAAATTTTGGAAGCCTGCCGCAACATCCGCGATCAAATCGACGTAAAAATCCGTCAATGGCTGAAAGAAGAAGGAGCGGGCTTAAGTGACCGGTAGGCTTTTTTTGAGCGGGAAGAGGGGATCGCTTTTTCCCCGAGGTATTCCAGGTGCCGCCCGATTGCCTCAAGCCAATCCCCGGAGAAACCCACCAGGGCTTCTCCGCCCCCGATGTCGGTAGCATCCCGGCAGCCATAGCAGGAGAATCCGTAATTCAACCGTTTTTCCAGATACGGGATCAGGGTTGAATCAACACAGGCGGCCTGGAGCACTGCGGTGTTTCCGGGCACGCGTTCCCCTCCGGTTGCATGCATATAAGCCAGCGCAATCCACATCAGCTTTTCGACCTCGTCTTCCACGATCACCACGTCTGGAAAAAAGGTTGACGACTCCAAAGGCATGAGGTGCAGTCCCTGTATCGAACCGGGAGCGAGGCGGGGCATATTCTCAAACATTTTCGCGCCGATTTTGGGATCCGATACAATGCCAAAGCCGACCAGCCCCTTGCCTGTCTGCAGGGCTTCCGGAAGGGATTTAAAGCCAAAGGCGGCTGCAGCAGCCGGGCAGGCAATGCCTTCGGCATCGAGCCAGACGGACTCCCCGTGCCTGGCTTTCATTAACGCCTGGCAGTATCGGTGATGGGTCAATCGCTTTACCGGAACTGTTTCATCGTATTTTGTCAGGCAAAATTTTACTGCAACGGGTGATGTTGAAAGCCCGAGTTGTTCGATCATTTTTTTTCCGGTTTTTTGCACATCGGGGATTTCCATATTTTCGTCTGTCTTTTGCATATCTGTTTCCTTTGCCCACGTTTTGATTTACCGCAAACCAACGCTTGGTTTTATCCGTCCAGGTGCGACTTCATTCCCGCATTTTTTTTCTGTTCCATACGTTTGACAAAAGCCTTCAGCAAACGAAGCGCATCGCTTCCGTCTTCGTCCAGAAGGGCTGCTTTCATCTGTATTTCCTCTTCTTCGGTAATTTCAATGACTGGCAAGATTTTTTTCCTTTTTTTTAGTAATTTTTATGCCTTCGATTCTGCTATATTCAGGAAAGCCGGCATGCAGTCTGTTTTCCAAACTCCGCTCATAACTGCGTCTTATAACATTCTCCGGCACATTATGTCCACCCTGAGCGACTCTTAATTTCACACGCTCAATTGCCAAATTAACTGATGTAAGTTTAAGGTAGAAAATAATCTAACACCCTGTGGCGGCGTTGTGAGGCTCTTTCAAATGCACACATATTACGTATATGTTCCACTTTCTCATCCACGCCTTGCCAGCGGGCGCTATCTTTTTTTTGAGATAGCTTGTGGATACAGTGGAACTATCGCGGCCTGAGGACGATTTCAAAAGGTGGGCCAAAAATGCCTCAGCGGAAGGACGTTCGTCTTTCCTGGCCCTTAAAAAAGCTCTTTAAAAAAAGATTTGACAATGGGTCCATTATAACTTATTTTTCATTTCGTTAATTGGCTAAACGAAAAAAGGGCAGGAGAGTAAAAATGGAACTCCCATTGAAAATTGCAAAAGCCCTTGGGGATGGAAGCCGGATGCGGGTGGTTGCGGCTTTGATGCGGTGCAACGAGTTGTGCGTGTGCCAGATCGTGGAGATGGTGAACCTGTCGACGGCAACCGTATCCCGCCACATGAGCCTTTTGCAGAATGCCCGGCTTGTAAAAAACCGCAAGGATGGACGGTGGGTCTATTATCGCCTTTCCGAGCCCTTTCCGAAGCATCTGCGTACTTGGTTGCTCGAATCGCTGTCCGATTCTCCGGAAATCGCCGCGGACCAGGCACTTCTGGAAACAATTCTGTCATGCGAGCCCGAGGATTTGTGTCGGCAGCAGAAACAAAGAAGAAAACAATAATTCATTACTAACTCAAATAGACAAAACATTGATGAATGGAGATTTTGAAAAATGAAGCAAAGCAAAACATCCGGAATCAGTTTTTTTGAGAAAAACCTGACGCTGTGGGTTATTTTGTGTATGGTCGCCGGGGTCCTTATCGGAAAATTCCTCCCGGCCATACCAGCGGTCCTGGCCCAATTCGAATACGCAAAGGTGTCGATCCCCATCGCGGTTTTGATATGGCTGATGATTTACCCCATGATGATGAAAGTCGATTTTGCAAGTATCAAGGATGTCGGCAAGAATCCGACAGGGCTGTTTGTCACCTGGGTGGTCAATTGGCTGATCAAACCGTTTACCATGTTCGGCATTGCCGCATTTTTCTTCTATGTAGTGTTCCAAGCATTGATTCCGCCGGACCTGGCCAGGGATTATCTTGCCGGTGCTGTGCTACTCGGTGCGGCCCCATGCACGGCCATGGTCTTTGTCTGGAGTCATTTGACCCGGGGGAATCCCGCCTACACAGTTGTGCAGGTGGCGACCAACGACCTGATCATTCTCGTCGCCTTTACACCGATCGTGGCGGTGCTGCTGGGAGTGGGCGGAATCACCATACCCTGGAATACCCTCTTTCTGTCGGTCTTCCTGTTTGTGGTAATCCCGCTGGCCGGGGGTATCTTGACGCGTCACCTGGTGATCAAGAACAAGGGGGAGGCGTATTTCAATCAGGCCTTCATCCCCAAATTCAACAACATTACCATCGGGGGGCTGCTTCTGACGCTCGTGCTCATTTTTTCTTTCCAGGGCGATGTGATTCTCGGCAACCCCCTGCATATCGTTCTGATCGCGGTTCCCCTGATCATTCAGACAACTCTGATTTTCTTCATTGCGTATCTGGCGGCCAAAGCGCTGAAGCTGCCGCATAATGTTGCCGCGCCCGCGGGCATGATCGGCGCCTCCAACTTTTTCGAACTCGCGGTGGCCGTGGCCATTACCTTGTTCGGGGCATCGTCGCCCGCGGTCCTGGCTACGATCGTCGGGGTACTGGTGGAAGTCCCGGTAATGCTGTTTCTGGTCAAGATCGCCAACCGGACCACACACTGGTTTCCGATGGCACCCGAAACGAAAACGACTTGATTTACATACATCTGAAATAAGGAGAAGCCTGTTATGTTTGAAAGGTTTATTGTTGCCACCGATCTTTCCCCGGCCTCCTATGCCGTGGTCAACTGCCTTGCTGAATTAAAAACCTTCGGGGCGCAGCACTGCCTGCTGCTCCAATGCCTCAGTTTTGGAGATGCCGCATCCGCCGGCTTGTCGTACCACGCCGACCCATACGAGGCGATGCTCGACGAACAGAAAACGCTGCTGGAGGATCAAGGCTTTACAGTGGAGGTACGGACCGTGGTCGGCGCGCCCAAAAAGGAGATTGTCCGGATCGCAGCAAAGGAAGGGTATTCCCTGATCGTGATTGGGGCTCAGGGAAATTCCCTTGTGGAGGAAAAACTGCTCGGCGGCGTCGCTTACGGGGTCATCAACACGTCGACGAAGCCGGTTCTGGTGGTTCCGGTGGAAAAGGAGGGTGAGGAAAATACATGCAAGCCGGTCTCCCGCAGCCGCTTCGGCGTCCATGTGCTGTTCCCCACTGATTTTTCTGAAATGGACGACAATGCCTTCGCTTATGTCAAGCAGTTGGTAGCCGACGGCGTGGGCAAAATCACCTTGGTCCATGTTCAGGACAAAGCCAAACTGAAACATCTCGAGGATCGACTGGATGAGTTCAACGAACGCGATCGGAGACGTCTCGAGGAAATGAAGCAGACCCTGATGGAAAAAGGCGCCCCCCAGATCGACATCGAGGTCCGTTACGGGGTTCCGTCCCAGGAGATCGTTCACATGGTAGAGGAGCGCGATGCCCAGTTGGTGGTCATGGCCACGCAGGGGCGCGGTTTTGTGGGAGAGCTTGTACTGGGCAGTGTAAGTCACAATGTCGCGCGCCGTTCGGTCGCGCCGGTTCTTATGATTCCAGCCCCCGCAAAAGAGTAACACCGGTAAGCAGGTGGAAGCAGTTCGTGTCGGTGCCCGGGGAAACGAAAGCATTTTTTCCGGGCACCGAATTACCTTTACTTCGCAATGGCCTTGCCATCCGCCACGATATTGTACGAAATCAGCATGTTGAGATGTGTTCTAAAAACGTTACAGTTTATACGCCGCTGCGATGATTTCCAGCGGATGAAATACCGGAAGCGACGGCAGCAGGTGCTGGAACTGAAGCCGGCAGCTCAGACAGTCCGTAACTATGGCCTCCGGGGAAGCCCCTTTGATTTTTTCAGCCAACGGTTGTCCCAGGCGAACCGATGCGTCGTGAAAGTGCTTCTTGAACCCAAGGCTGCCGCCCATACCGCAGCAGTCCATGGATCCACCGATACGCAGGATTTCCAAGCCGGGCACAAATCCGAGCAATTCTTCGTAGGGGCTTCCAATATTCTGCTGCCGCTGGTGGCAAGGGGCAAAATAGGCCAGTCTTTGGTCCCTGCGCCCCAGGTTCGTATCGAAGCGCCCCTCCCGGTGAATGCGCATCAGATACTCCCCCATGTCCAAAAGTGCCTCTGAAAGACGGATTCGCGCAAGGGGATCGATGCCTGTAAAATTCGGGTTGTCCCTGAGAATCTTGCCGTAAATAGACTTTTGAAGAAAGGTATGTCCGTCTTTGCCGCTTCCTGTTCGCGGGAGGCGAATCTCATTGGCACCGGCACCGGCCGCATCCTGGTAAGCCTGCGAGTAATGGGCCCCTTCCCGAAGGAGTATTTTCATGAAAAAACCGCACGTGGGGCATGTTGTTACCAGATCAAAACCGGCATCGGCTGCTTCCAGAAGAAAAGAAAGATTTTTTTGTACCCGGGTGCGCATAAGAGATTCCATCCCTTCGAGCAACGTCGGCATCCCGCAGCACTGCTGACGGGGGACATATACCGGCAGACCATTTTTCTCCAGGATCTTTACGGCGGCTTTGGCCACCCCTGGAAACAGGTATCCGGCCGTGCATCCGGCAAAATAAGCTGCTGCCGGAACCCGATCCGGTTTTTGGGTCAGATTTTTCCTCTTGGCCCATGAAAAAAAATCCTCTGCCGGTAGCTTTGGCAGATTGCGCTTTTGCGATATTCCGGCAAAACGCTTTGCTGCTTTGGCCGCTGGATCGACCTGCAATACTGTATTGATCAGCTTCGGGAAGCGGCCTCCCAGGCGGCCGGCGCCCTGGACATCCGCCAGTAAGCGCACACCAATGGGAAATCCCCGCTCATGCGCCCTGGCCCTCTTGGACCGGATTATGTCTGTGCGGATGTTTGCGCAGGGGCACAGACCGCAGAGCGTGCACATATCCGCCAGCCGATCGAGTTCCTCGACAGCCGGAGGGACCCCCTGTTCTCTTTCCCGATCATATAGACGGTAAAGTTCAGGAAAAAACAGACAACAGTCCTCCATTAAAAAACGGCATATATCGCAGTCTGCGCATGCGTCCACCACGCCGCGAATCAGGCTATGGGCAGAAGGTCGTTCTTCTTTCGGTTCGTTTTCCATTACCAATATCCCTGCCGGTTATCGAAAAGGGAAGCAGATGAAATCCTTTGCCGGACGGCACCCGGAAAGTATCAACTGCATCGCCGTGAAAGAATATATGGACAAAAGCCGGCGTTGTCAAATGCCCTAAGGATTCTGCCGGCCTGCTCCGGCAGCTCCAATGTTGGGGCAGCCGACCAACCTGGCCGCAGCAAAATTGACAGAGGAAGGGGACGGTAAGATGTATTGGAGAAATCGAGCGGAATTCCTGAGTCTCCTCTTGACAAAAATGAGGGAGAGGACTACTTATATTTTATCAATTTGCTAAGTGATTAAATGAGATGAATCGTCGATCAGACAAAGTATCAGGAAATCACCTGTCTTATCCGGGAGCGGAATGTCCAACTGGCGGTCATGGGGCCCAGGGCCGGGGCGATGCAAAATCCATCGCCATTAATAAGGAGAAAATAAAATGCTGCTGGAAACTTACCAATTGGAAATTTTTAATTCTGAGTGTCAGCCGGGCGCCATGGGGGTGCATTGCTTCGCCCATCTGGACCAGGATGTGAGTGACGCTTTGCCCTATCTGAACGCGGTTCTGGGAGGAGATGTCTATCTCCAGGATCCGCCGTCCGTTACCTTTAAGGCCCATGGCAAGCTCATCACCGTGAGCGGACAAAAGATCGCCATCAATGCATTGAAGGACGAGGAAGAAGCCAAAAAGATTACGGAGTGGATGAAAAACGAAATCAACCAGGCTTGGGACAAACGGGACGAAATCACCCCTTGTTATACAGGAAAAAAGAAACCCCTGCTGATGGAAATTTTAAAGCTCCTGCCCAGGACTAACTGCAAGAAATGCGGCCAACCCACCTGCATGGTGTTCGCCGCCCAAGTCATGGACGGGGGACGGGGGCCGGAGGACTGCCCGGAATTAAGCAATGAAAACAGCGAAAAGCTGAAAAACTATCTGGCGGGATTTGATTTTGAATAGAGCTGGCATAGTGACTGAGAAAAAGGATCTTTCTGCCCTATTGACATTTATACAGAAGGGGTTTAATAGAAATTTTATAATTCGTGATTGAGGAATATAATATTACAATTGCAGAGCCCTTCGCAACATTTTTGAGATCGGTTCTGGAAAGGAAGTCTCGCTATGACCGACAAGTGCTGTGAAAATTCCGGTCCCGTAACCATGCTGCTGTCCTGCTCCGGCGGGTCCAATGTGGGGCAGCTGGCCAACCGGGCCGCAGTGGAATTGACGGAGGAGGGCGCCGGAAAAATGTATTGCCTGGCCGGTATTGGCGGACGCCTTTCCGGTTTTGTCCGGTCCGCCAAAGACGCCGCCTCCCTGGTTGTGATCGACGGCTGCGAAATTGCCTGCGGAAAGGCCACACTTCAGGGAGCAGGGGTCCCGCTTCCGCTTCATAAGCACCTTGTAATAACGGAATACGGCATCGAAAAAAACAAAGCGTTCAAACTGGACCCGGAAGACGTGGAGATGGTCAAGCAGGCCGTTAAAAACGCCATCGCTGAAAAGGAAACGGACGGCGCACCCAAACCCCGTATACTGGGTGGATGCTGCGGATAACATGTGGGTGCGTCGGTGAATGCCGGCTATGGAACGGTCTTGTCGCCGGTCAGTCTCCCACCGAATTTACGGTCTCACACTGACGGCTTCCCAAAAAATAGAGCGGACAGTATCCCACCAACCTGGCGGAAAAGATGGTATACATAGTCAAAGGCGAAATCATACACACGGAATAGGCAGGGAGAACCCAAGCCTCAGTTCGGTATAAACAATCGTCCTCCTGACGGCTCGACAGGCGATGCTGACCGATTATAACCTTCCGGATTCACGTTCGGCATCAAGCTACAAGCACCGGTTTTCTCTGATTTATCCAAAAAAAACCTGCTCCCGAAGTTCCCCAACGAACCAACGAATAAAAATTCCACAAGCATTTGTTACCAAAACGCCACCTGACCGTTATAATTTCACAACAAAACAAATGTTAATAGGATAAACGAATATTTGTCCGTTTAGCAGGTTGTTAAAAAACGTCGCGGGCGTAGCTGAGGCAAGGCAAAATGAGGCGAAAAAGCGGAGTTTACACGATGTAAATGAGCATTTTGAGCCGAATTTTAACGCAGCATCAGCAAGAGCAAGCGCAGTAGTTTTTCAACAACCTGTTAACGATACCCACACTAATCTGGAGATAATTGATGAGCATGAAAACAATTTCAAAAAGCCTGTTATGTTTCTTTTTCGGATTTGCGTTAATCGTCGGTTTTGCAATTTCCGAAACCCGCGCCAGCGAAATCACGGTGTACACGTCCTACGAGGAAGATGAGGCTGCCGCCTTTTTGGCTGCCATGCAGAAAGATCTGCCCGATATCAAAGTCAATCTGCTTCGCCTGTCTACAGGCGATCTCCATGCCAGAATGCTTGCTGAAAGCGCCAATCCCAGACATGATGTCATCTGGGGCTGGGCCGTCACCAACATGGTTGATCCCCGTATTTTGAGTATGCTTGAATCCTATCGGCCAAAAGGGATTGAAAAAGTGCCGGCGCGATTTCGTGATCCACAAAATCGCTGGTTCGCCAAAACGGGCTATATGGCAGCTTTTTGCGTAAACAACGAAATCCTGGAAAAAAAGAACCTGCCTATGCCCGCATCCTGGGAAGATCTGTTGAAGCCTGAATTCAAGGGTGAAGTGGTCATGCCCAACCCGGCCAGTTCCGGTACGGGTTATCTTCAGATTGCCTCCATTCTGCAATTGAAAGGGGAGGAAGACGGTTGGCAATATCTCAAAGAACTCGATAAGAACATTGCCCAATACATCAAGAGTGGATCAAGGCCCTGCAATGTCGCCAGCGCAGGGGAATTCGCCGTAGGCGCTTCTTTCGCCCTGCGGGCCATAAAGAACATCGATGAAGGGTATCCCATTACCATGGTGATTCCGGCGGAAGGCGCAGGCAATGAACTGGAAGCCACAGCCCTCATGAAAACGTCAAAAAACAAGGCGGCGGCAAAACGCTTTATTGACTGGACCCTTTCCGAAAATGCCGTCAATGAATATTACAAATGGAAAGAGATTGTTACCGTCTCTGGCGGCAATATGCCCGTGAGCTTTATTGAAGCCGGGCTGCCTGAAGATATTGGGTCCGTCATGGTGGATATGGACTTTTCATGGTCGGCGGCCAACCGGGACCGCATTCTGAAAGAATGGCAGACACAGCTTGAACGATAAGGATGCGTTGTATTTAACGGGTGAGTCGCATGTCGCTTGAAATCAGAAATACCAGCAAATTCTTCGGCCGCCTGAAGGCGCTTGACAATGTCAGTCTTCAGGTCGAAAGCGGCTCACTCGTTTGTTTCCTGGGACCCTCCGGATGCGGAAAAACCACCCTGCTGCGCGTTATCTCGGGTCTGTTGCAGCCCGATGAAGGGGTTCTATTTCTGGATGGCAGAAACCTGTTGTCCGTTCCGGCGCGAAAACGAAATTTTGGGATGGTTTTTCAATCCTACTCCCTGTTTCCGAATATGACCATCGCTGCCAATGTGGCATATGGGCTTGAGTCTAGAAAATGGCAGAAAAGCGACATTGCCGAACGGGTGAAGGAAATACTTTTTCTTGTTCATCTGGAGGACCAGGCGCTCAAATATCCGCACCAGTTGTCCGGAGGGCAGCAGCAGCGGGTTGCCCTGGCCAGGGCACTGGCGCCAAAACCATCCATGCTTTTACTGGACGAGCCGCTCTCGGCCCTTGACGCCAAAGTCCGCGAGGAATTGCGGGATGAAATAAAAACCCTGCAGAACCAATTGCGCATCACAACCATCATGGTAACCCACGATCAGGAGGAGGCGCTGACACTGTCTGATAAATTGGTGGTCATGTGTGACGGGAAGATAATTCAGGAAGGCTCGCCGATGGATGTCTATCAAAACCCTGCAAACAGTTTCGTAGCCCGGTTTATCGGCCGAATGAACGTATTGCCGGCAAGTACAGGAATACCCTATTCGCGAAACGGCCACACCAAGGGTGCAGTACCGAACCTGCTCGGGATACGCCCCGAGCACGTTTATCTTACAACGAATGCCGACTCGGAAAGCGTTTTCAAAGGGACTGTCATGCTGATACGGCGTCTTGGCAACCTGACCCGGGTAATCCTCAGGCTCGACCATATCCAGAACGGTAAAGGGCCGATCCGCATCACTGCTGAGATGCCTGGCCAGGCAGATGGTTTGATGATCGGCCACACCCGCTATGTCTCAATGCCGCCCCCATTCGTCCGGATACTGGAATGGGAATAAGCATCAGCGCTGCTGGCAGCCTTTTCAATCGCGCTAAAAACAGGACCGCGGAAATAGACGGCGAATTTCTGCTTAAGGTTTTTGCTGTCGGACTGGTCGCCCTCCCTTTGTTCCTTTTTGTTTTATATCCCCTGATCCATATCCTCGGTCGCAGTTTCCAAACCGCAGACGGTCTGGGGCTGGAAAACTATATCACCGTTCTCGGAACAAGGCGGTTTTTTCTGCTGCTTTATAACTCATTTGCGGTCACGCTGCTTACCACAGGGATAACCGTTTTTCTGGCATATGGCTTCGCCTTTGCCACACAGCGAACCCGGGTTCCGGGTAAAAATGTTTTCAGGCTGATCGCATTGATACCCCTTTTCGCCCCATCTTTGGTTCAGGCTCAGGGACTCCTGCTCCTTATGGGCCGAAACGGCATCATTAACAGGACATTTGGAACCGAATACTCCATATACGGCTTCTGGGGAATCGTCATCTCAAGTGTGTTATATGTTTTCCCTTATGCATTTCTGATTTTCTCGGCATCGTTGGCTGCTGCGGACAATCGCCTGTATGAATCATCGCGCATATTGGGAGCAGGGCCCTTCCGGACCTTCATGACAGTCACCCTGCCTTCCACGCGATTCGCCGTCATGGCCGCCACATTCGTCGTTTTTACCTTAGTCATCACCGATTTCGGAAATCCCATGGTAGTAGGCGGCGATTATAACGTTCTTGCCACTGAGGTATACAACCAGGTTATCGGACAGGCCAATTTCGAGCTCGGCACGGTCATCGGGATGGTGCTACTTCTTCCTGTAGCCGCTGCCGTCGCCATTGAAAAGGTTTTAAACAAAAACCACTACGGTCTCCTATCCGAGCATGCAACACCTATGGTCATAGAGCCTCACCATCTGCGCGACGGTTTTTTCGCCGTTTACGTAACGCTGATATGTCTATGTATCCTCGCTGTGTTGGGCATCGTGATTTTTGCAAGCTTTACGCACCTGTGGCCATACAGGCTGGATTTTTCTCTTCGCCATTATGCCTTTGATGTTCAAAACGGCATCCAACCGCTTTACAACAGCATCTATACGGGTCTGATGGCCGCCGGTATCGGCGTTACAGCCACGGGTCTGGCCGCTTATGTCACCGAACGCTTTAACACTTTTTTCGACACCCCGTTATATTTCCTTTGCATTGTTCCGGCGGCGGTCCCGGGCATGGTATTAGGGCTGGGGTATATCATGGCGTTTAACAATCCATCAAACCCGGTTTACGCTATCTACGGATCGCTTCTGCTCATCGCTATCTGCAACGTGTATTACTATCACGCCCAGGGTTTTCTGATCGCCTCGACCAGCATGAAACAGATCAGCAGCACTTACGATGAAGCATCGGCCATCCTTGGGGGGACATTTATACGGACCGTGCGTAAAATAACGCTTCCCCTGATGTGGCCGACCCTTCTGGGTGTGGCGGTATTTTTCTTCATGCGGAGCATGGTTACCTTAAGCGCTGTGATCTTTCTGATGACCCCGTCTACACAGGTAGCGGCCGTATCCGTGCTTCTGTTGGAAGACCGGGGGGCGGTAAACCAGGCAGCCGCCTTTTCTGTATGCATCATGGCAGTTGTGGTTTCCGTTCTGCTGGTCGCACGCATCCTTCTCAATACCTTCGGCCACCGTCATATTTCTCTCATCCGCTGAGGAATAGAAGTAGTTGCCCTGTTGCCGGATAAATGACCTGTCTGTTCTGCCCCACAACAATTGCAATTCATCGAAGGCCCTGTGACACCAATGCCAGTCGCGTCAGGCCGGTAATATCGTCGACTATAAAATCCGCTTGTTTGGCAAGAGTTTCCCGGGTGCCCGCCCCGGTCAAGACGCCTACTTTAAGCCCGGCCGCAGCAAGCCGTGCCATGATCATATCAAGTCCGCTGTCACCTACGACCGCCACCTGGTCAGCCGACAACCCGGCTTCAAGACAAAATCCAAATACCATCCCAGGCGACGGTTTGGGTCCAAAACCGCTGTCATATCCGGCAACAAAACAGACTTCGTCCGACAATCCATACGCCTTTACCGCGGCATATGCAGCCGCTTTGCTGTCATTGGTGGCAATGCCAAGCTTGAATTTCCTGCTTTTCAGAAAACAAAAAAACCGTTTAAGATCGGTCACCGGCGATGCATACTGCAATCCGTAACGGAAATATATTTTATTGATCGCATGGGACAATTTTGATCTTGATAAAACAGCTCCCAATCCAACCCATAATGATGCAACATCCTTAACACTCCAGGTTGCAACAGGTGCTTCCGGATAAAAACAACCTGAATTCAGATCGCACCCGCCGGCAGATAAAAGCTTTTCAGCCAATTCAACATCTCCCCCTGAGGCAATATCAGCGGCTTTTTTCACAAGCGGGAACCAACTGCGATGCAAATCAAAAAGCGTTCCGTCCTTGTCAAAAAGAATACCCCGGATTCGTATCATAGATGGGTTAAAAAACGTTTTTTCGATGTTCTGTGAAAACTCAAGCATACCAAAAGTCTCCCGTTTCCTATTCCAAGTGCAGGTTTATGGAGATAACCGGAGGTGACATCCATCAACCTCTCATCAAAACGGACTCCAACACATAGCTAAGCCCTGTATGGCATACAATCACAGACCAAGATGACGAACACAAATCCCTGAAATGACGTTTAGGTGAAAAAAAATAAAACCAAATTGATCGTTTATGTTCACAATCAGGTAACTTTAGACCGCCTATAGTTCAGCGTATGCAGACTGATAAGATATTCCCGGCAATATTTTTCATTTTTAAGTTCAATTGGATTAATCAAAGGGAGGGACATCAAGTGAAAGCATTCCATCAAACCCTGCAGGAACTCCTGAAACAAACGACAAAAAATGTCCAGCAAGCGGGTCAGCGCCTTGGAACCGACGTCTATTCGGGTTCGGATGAAATGGACAGGAGCGTCGCCGAGTCTGACCGAAGGCTGCTGATATTAATGGCGGAAAGGGACAGAAACCAGATAAAAGAAATCGATCGCGCATTAAAGCGTATAGAAAGCGGAGAATACGGAACCTGCAATGCCTGCGGAAATAAAATCTCCATGCGCCGCCTGAAGGTTAATCCCACAGCCACGTTGTGCACCCATTGCCAGCAAACCATGGAAACACGCGAAAAATTTGGCATCTGCCAAGGTCATTGAGTATAACAACGGCTGCAAGGCTATTGGTTTGGCGGAGATTTTAATGAAATGTCATCATTTTGGCAATCAATCGTAAAAATAATAGGGTCATATGGATTATACGGGCAGAAAGGTAAACAGCGAGCCGAAAGGAGTGCGGGGCTATGTGGCATGAGCACCAAGGGGATGTAACGCAATCTGACGCCCAAAAAGATTTTGTTCTGGATACCAACGTGATCCTCCATGACAGCGCCTGCCTGTATCACTTTGAAGAACACAACATCCATATTCCAATCTCTGTTCTCGAAGAGCTGGACCAGTTTAAAAAGGGGAGTGAAACCCTGAACTACCATGCCCGTGAATTTCTGCGCGCCCTGGATGCCTTGAGCGGAGATCAGCTTTTTAACGGCGGGATTGAAATCGGTGATAAGGGCGGGAAAGTGTCCGTTCGGCTTGAGTGCGAATTTCATCCAGACCTTGAAATCAACTTTTCCCGTCACAAAAACGACCATCGCGTCCTGAATGCAGCCTATTGCCTGGCCGGAGAAAAAACGAACCTGAGCGTCATTCTGGTTACCAAGGATGTCAACCTGCGGATGAAAGCTAAATCCATGGGCCTTAAAGCCCAGGATTACACCAGTGATCATGTACATGACATCAATTCACTGTATTCCGGAAAGCGTATTGTCGAATTCGCTGATTTGACAAAAATCGATCAATTGTATCAAAAGCCTTATGAAGTTGCGCTTTCCGATATTCCCGTATCCCCACCGCTTCGGTTTAATGAATATGTGGTGATCCGAAACCATAAAAAATCAGCGCTTGCCCGCAACTGCCCGGCAATGGGCACCCTGCGTCGTGTTGAAAAAAAATCGGCCTACAACATTACACCCCGCAATGCGGAACAAATTTTCGCATTGGACGCACTGCTCGATCCCGGCATACCGCTTGTAAGCATCACCGGAAAAGCCGGGACCGGAAAAACACTTTTAGCGATCGCCGCCGCTTTGGAGGCAAAAAAGCATTACCGGCAGATTTTCATGGCTCGCCCCATTGTTCCGTTGAGCAATCGCGATATGGGGTTTTTGCCAGGCGACATACAGGCGAAACTCGATCCGTATATGCAGCCGTTTTTTGACAATCTTTCTGTGATTCAAAATCAGTTTTCGGAAAATCAGCCAGCATACCTGCGAGTTAACGAATTGCTTGAAAATGACAAGCTGGTCATCGCTCCTTTGTCCTATATCCGTGGGCGCAACCTGGTAAAGATTTTTTTTATTGTCGATGAAGCCCAGAATCTAACCCCCCATGAAGTCAAAACCATTATCACCCGCTCCGGTGAAGGGACCAAAATGGTCTTTACAGGCGACATTTTTCAAATCGACCACCCCTACCTCGACACCCTGTCCAATGGGCTGAGTTATTTAATTGAAAGGATGCAGGGACAAAAACCATACGCCCACATCACGCTTGAAAAGGGTGAAAGATCCGAACTTGCGGAAATGGCAAGCAACCTCCTTTAAAAACCAGACCCATTGCAAATTTTCTCACTTGCCTTTTATCTCTTTTTTTTCTCTTGGTGATAAGCTGGCCGGCAGGTTTTTCGCTGCCGCTTCAAGCCTATAACAGCAATGGTTTTCAGCCGGCATGGCGCGCAGGACCTTGCTGGCTTTTGTATGTGCACCAAGCATTGTGTTGATATCATGATATTGTCACAAGCTTTTTGTGTAGATTACATGAGGTTGTCACTGGATTGCCATGGGTGGAACCTATAGTGTGGCAGGATTGAAATTGCAATACGGCAGGCGGCGAGCGGGTGTCTGCATGTCGCGCCTTCTCTATTTCTAATCTTGTAACTGAAAGTTTTTGTGATGATAACTGTAACCCGGTCAAGGTATATTCTGCCGGTATGGATTTGGCTAAACACATTTTATTTATACGGAGGGATGTTTAATGGATAAAAAAATAAATTGGCTGAAGGTTTTTATAGCAATGATGCTGGTGGCATGCTTTGCAGGAATCACAGCAGCTCAGGAATGCGGCAATCGGGGAATTCTTGATCCCATGTATTGTGATGAGGACAAGGACCTTGTTGCCGATCCGCCTATGGACCCTAAACAGTGGAAGAACCCTGGCACTTTGATTTTTACATACACGCCTGTGGAAGATCCGGTAGTGTACAGGGATCTGTTCACTGATTTTTTGGACTACCTTTCCAAGGCCACCGGAAAGAGAGTGGCTTATTACACCGATGGAGAACGGCGCCGCATTTATCGGCCGAATGTTGCCGCCCGATTTTACCAGGTGGAAAATTCTGTTCGAAGACCTGATTGAGAGCCTTCAAATTGCCATTCTGGCCTCGGCCTTGGGAATAACCCTTTCCCTGCCGGTTGGTTTTCTGGCTGCCAGGAACCTCATGCCCGGATTCGTTACCTGGCCGGTCAGGGGCTTTATCATCATCTGCCGCTCTTTTCATCCGGTGATTATGGCCATCCTTTTCGTTAAGGCCATCGGTTTTGGTGCTGCAGCCGGAATTGCTGCGCTTGTTGTCTTTTCCATCGGGTTTATCGCCAAACTATTTGCCGAAGCCATTGAAGAAATTTCATTGAAGCAGGTGGAAGCAATCCGGGCTACCGGAGCGTCCTTTTCCAATATTATCCTTTTCGGGGTCATGCCCCAGGTCTTTGGCAGATTTCTCAACTTCAGCACATATCAGATAGAAGTAAACTTTCGCAATTCCACCATGGTCGGAATAGTGGGCGCCGGAGGCATCGGCGGGACCCTTTTTGCTGCATTTCAGCGCTTTGACTATGATTTTGTTTCAGCCATACTTCTGACAATAATTGCCCTGATAATGATTGGCGAGGCATTGACCGACCAGGTGAGGAAGATCTTTCAATGACCGCTCCAGGCCGCCAGTGGAACAGGTTCACTCCTGCGGAGCGATTTCTGCGGTTTTCCGTGTATCTATTGTCTGTAGCGGCCATTGTATTTTCCATAAGGACAGTGGAGGTGATTCCGGAATTCATCGTGGATGCACCCTACCAGATGATGGATCTCCTTTCCAGAATGTGGCCCATGGATACAGGGCATTATGCCGGAGGCGTCCACCATGCGCTTGTTGAAACAATGCATGTGGCCACTCTTGGAACCATAGGGACGGTAATAATGGCCGTACCCATTGCCATGGCTGCCTCAAACAAAATTTTACCCTGGCGGATGCTGAATATGGCGGCCAGGCTGATCCTGGTTTCATCGCGCTCCGTCAATACCCTTGTATGGGCTTTGCTGTTTGTTGCCGTGTTCGGCCCCGGAGCTGTTGCCGGGGTCATGGCCATTGCCTTTCGATCCATAGGCTTTGTGGGCAAACTCCTGTCCGAAGCCCTGAATGAAACGGACAGCGGTCCGATTGAAGCGCTTAAAGCTGCCGGCGCCCCATGGCTCAGTATTTTTATCAAGGGTTACTGGCCGCAGGTTCAACCGGCTTTCTGGTCCATTATCCTGTTCCGATGGGACATAAATGTCCGCGAATCTGCGGTTCTGGGGCTGGTGGGCGCCGGAGGCATTGGAATGGCTTTGGATACAGCAATGAATCTATTTTACTGGAACCGGGTATCATTGATCTTGTTTACCATATTCCTGGTGGTGATCACCATGGAAATACTCGTCACGTTCATCAGAAAAAGAATCATATAATCCGGCGGAAAGAACTGAAGAAGCTGCTGTGCTCTCCATCTGCCTTAGGCCGATAAACATGAAATAGCGCCAAAGTCCGCCATACGCCTTCTTTACGGATTGGTGTAAGGGTTCAAACAAGCGGTTCAACACGGGCAGCAGGTGCCCATCCATACGGACGTGGTTGACCTTCATCCAGGATTTAAAACGGTTGGCCGGAGAATCATCAAAATCGACCACTGCGATCATGCCGCCAGGAGACAGATCACAACGGGCATTGTCCAATGCCTGACCGAAACCGGGATTGATCATCGACAGGGTATAGGAAAAAACAATCAGATCATAAGACGGTCCGGAATGCAGTGCTTGGGAGTAATTGCCGTGGATCAGGTGGGGTTTGACTGCCCGTTCGTCAAATTTCCCGGATGCACGCCGCAGCATGTCTACCGAAAGATCCAGCCCGGTGATGTCGGCATCCGGAAAATACCTTGTCAGTAAAACAAGATTTTTTCCCGTCCCGCAGCCGATTTCAAGTATCCGTCTTGGGCGGATATGGTCTGAAATTTTCCTGATCAATGCCGTTCGGCCGAACAGAAAAGTCCATCGGGTGGCATCATAGATCGGAGAATGAAAACGATAATAGCGTTCAAGGGGAATGGATACAGGCGGGCTCATTATACAACCTCCGCCAAATAAAGGCTCCCGTAGGTGCCAACACGATCTGTAAGATGAAGAGCTTGGGCCTCACGCGTGGAAAAACGCAGGGCTTCCCTTGCCGCCCGGGGGAGAAATCCGTTGTCCGTTCCAGCAGAACGAAACAGGATTTTAGTCCCCGGGGTGCTGTTTTCCAATATCAGTCCCCATTCCTCCTCAAGGGCATCCGGTGCGTTACCGGCCATCCAGTCCTGATGGTCCAGTAGAATATAATGGGAATAGCGACCGGGATATTGCCGGAGAAATTGCGTCAGTGTAAGGGTATAGGTTCGAATTTTGTTTATATTATGTTGAAGATGCTGAAAATTTTCGGTTTTGAGATAATTGGGGCAGCATTTCGCTGCATAGGCGCCTTTGAGATATACCCGCCAGAAATAATTATTCCGGATTGGCACGGTGGTAAATACACGTTGGAGTTTGTCGCGCACGAAACGCTCCAACCCGCCGGGATAAGTCTCATCAATCAGGCCGATCTGAGATCTTGGAACCCCGACCAACGACATGAGGGCCGGCTGTCGGATGATCCATCGGTTGAACCTGTCCCAGAGGCACTTATCGATCCGTTCATAAATCTCACGCTGCTGCCCAAGTGTTTCAGCCGATAGCAATTCCTGTACATACCGGCCGGCCCGGCGCTTGATATAAAAAACATACATTCTGAAAAACCAAGCCACCCATCCGGAAGTGCCGTGATAAAAAAATGATCGACGCAATCCCCGACCCGGTTTGAAATAACGGATCTTCCCATCCCAGAAACTTCTGGCATCTTCCGAAAGGTTATCCCGTATGGATTGATAGATGCGCAGGTAATTATCATGGGTGCCATTTCCGAACATTTTAAACAAATCATCATAATCACCCCTATGAATCAACGCCATCTTGAGTTCAAGCAATGCATTCTGGCGAGGATTAACATCAACGGCATGGATCTGGGCAGGATTATCAAGCAGATAGTCCAATGCATTACAGCCTGCACTAGTGATCATCACAATCCTGCTATCCGGATCAAGCGACAGAAATTTGCGGTCAATCGCCGGATCTTCCCAGCAGGTGTTGTAGATGAGGCGATTGCCGTGGACCATCTGAAATAATCCATCGTTTAGAGAGTTGAAAAATGTTTTCATAAGAAGAGCTCCAACCTGTCGCCGGGTTTTTATAAAAAACGTTACAATTCTTTGATTTTTGTTCTGCACTATGGTTTTTAATAATGATACCTCATTACTGTAACAATTGTTTGACCCCTGTATGACTTTTCAAGGTCAAAACGGGAAGATTGTCATGTTTCAGTGCATCAGCCGCGTTTCCATCGGCTTCAATCCAGGTGGTTGGTAGATGAGCACACATCGACTCCTTATTTTGATTTCAAAATGTCGACAATGTCGAAAAATATGTCTATTTTTGATTAATTACGGCAAGACCTGGCCAAGATAACGCTGCGAAAGGAGCCAATTCATATGGGACCGGGATATTTCTGGAATAACTGGGGGCTTTTCCCTATGATGCCTGCGTTTATGGTGATCTTTTTTTTAATCATGCTCTATTTGATTTTTATACGGGGGGGCCGCCCTTTCTGTCGGGGGGATTTTGAATCAGCAAGAGAGATACTCAAAAAACGCTATGCAAAAGGCGAAATCACCAGAGAAGAATTTGAACAGATGAAAAAGGACATGGAAAAATAGACCGCATATTGAGTATTTCAACCAGCATATCGATTTTTCTGGCCGGGGCCATAACTGACCTCGAATACCGGCACTCATTGCTGTTGTAGCGCTTTTTCTACCTTTTTGGCCAATTGGTCGCAAATAAAATGAAAGGCTTTATCGTGATCCTCATCCAAGGCAATGGATAAAATCTCCTGGACTTCGTCAGCTGTCATTTTTATCTGAATATCCTTGATTCTGGGCATGATTTTCTGCTCCCTATGGCATGTGTTTTGAGCCACAACAATAGAACCTATTTCAACATTGTCTTTCGGCCCAATATCTTTGTTGGCATCTTATTTTTTTCAGTAAATCGACATATAGTAATATATATATTTAATTGGAAGATGTCAATTAAAGCAGGTTTGTTTTGTAAGCAAGATTGTTTATCGCATTGGCATAGGCATTGCGGTGTAGAAATTGCAAATTGTTATACAAGCAAAAGAGGCCTTGCATTTTCATCATGCGAAAAATCACTTCATTGGCGGCTTTGATATCCTTTCTGGTGCTGGTGCTTAACAGTGTTGCGCTCTACATTGCCCCCCAAGGGCGCGTTGCCAACTGGACGGACTGGCGTTTCTGGGGGTTGACCAAAACCGAGGGGGCCAACCAGCACATCATCATCGGCATATTGTTCCTACTGGCGATCTTTCTTCATATCTATTACAATTGGAAACCGCTCGTTGCGTATCTGAAAAACAAACTGAAACAGGTAACAATATTTACCCGTGCGTTTTCTATCTCGCTGATTCTCGTGATCATCTGCACGGTTGGTGCATACATGGAAATACAGCCCTTTAGCTGGGTGCTCCTCTTCAGTGAATCCATCAAGGAGTCGGCTGCCAGAAATTACGGGGACCCGCCGTATGGGCACGCGGAGCATTCAAGCCTGGAGGATTTTACCGAGAGGGTGGGGCTGGACCTCCAGGAAAGCCGCAATCGTTTGCAAAACGCCGGCATCCTTGTACAGGATGACCAGCAGTCACTTTTGGAAATCGCAACGCAACACAATATCACGCCGCAGCAACTGTACTTGCTGATGAAGCCGGAAGATAATCCGGAGACGGGTAAAATCTTTCCGGACGAACCGGAAAAAGGATTCGGGAACCGCCGGTTAACAGAGATTTGCAGTGAATATGGACTTTCTTTGCCCCATGTGCTGGAACAAATGGCAGGCAGCAGCATCATTGCCGTGCCGGATCAAACCATCCGGCAGATTGCAGAACAAAACCAGATCAATACCCATGAGGTATTTCTCTCGATACGAAAAGCCGCAGTGGGAGACGAATAGTCGTTGAAACGTTCAGAAATGGAAAACCGGCCTGGCCGATCCTTCGAAAAACAATGCAAAAACAAACAGGCCTGCGGCAAAGGAAATGGCGGCGGCCATGAGGATGGTTCGGTTGACATTGAATATAAACAATATGAAGATCAGCGCACCGTAGGCAAGGCAAAAAGGGCAGAAAATTTCATTGACCCACTGGAAATGGAGCAAAACCGTGCCGCCGCCAACAGCCATGCAGAGCAGGCAGGCCCTTGCATGGCGGGCAACCATCCGGTAGTCCGAATTTTTCATGGGCAGGCTGAAAATCAGGATTGTAGCAGCCAGCATGAATCCCAGATAATGGAGGTCCATGCCGAAAAGGGAGCCGGACAGGTATGTGCACCCGGTATCGCAGATCATGTTGGCGAAAACGACCCCTACCGCGAAAAAAGGCAGGATGAGGTTTACCGATTTGCGGACGGCATCCGCTTGTGAGAAGGCTTTTTCGGCTGTAAGTTTATTTTGGATCATCTTTGCCGCTTCTGAGATCTTCCAGAGCCGGCAGTATATTCCTTCCGCCGGTATAGAGATTGGTTTCCCCGTTTATACGGATGGTCGCCGAAGGCGTGCTTCGAATGCCGTCTTCCTGTAAAAACCGGTTGAACTCCATAAAAACCGCTGTCGGGTCAAATGGCGCATACAAGATCCCCTCATTTTCAAAGGCCTGGCGGATATCATCAGCGTCGCCGTATTTTTTGGCTACCTCGAAAAGGATATGCCGCACCGTGAACGCATTATCCAGGCGGTTGTCTTCATGAAGGGCGTAGAGGAAATGTTGGATGTATGGCATGGCCTGAGCAAAGGGCACATCCACAAATGTGACCCGGATTGTATCGGTTTCAACCAGTTCCTTTACAATCGGTTCCAACTCCGGTTCCAGGGCCCTGCATGGCGGACAGAAATAACTCGCATAGATGCGGACGTCCACCGGACCGGTTCCAAACAACGGGAAAACATCATTTTCCCCTTTGAGCGGATCTGCGGCCACCGGCACATGCAGTAAAAAAAACAATACCCCAACCACCATGATTGCATGCAAAAAAACTTTCCATCCAGCAGGTCGCGTATCTAAAAGCATATTCCTGAATCCCCGTTATATTTGCCGTAGTCGTGGATAAAATTTTGACGGACGGTGATATAGAGCCCACCACAAAATTGTCTTTCGGCCAAATAAGATGAACCCGTAAAAAGTCTGGAGCAGACGACTTTGAAAAAAGTCCAAGATCAAGGCTTGCGCGATTTTTGAAGAATTGAGCGTACTTAGCCGTACGTGAGATTCTTCGGAAATTGCGAGTAACGCAGATATTGGACTTTTTACGGAGTCGTCAAATAAAGATATTGAACCAAAATCCGAATGTTGAGATGGATTCTACTGTAATTATTTAAGCCATGACAATACGTCTTCTTTTTTGGGAACTTTGCCCACGGATTTCACTTCGCCGTCGATTACCACCGCAGGTGTGCCAAAAATCCCGTAGCTGGCGATTTCCATGGTGTCGCTGATCTTTGTAACCGTTGCATTGGATCCGGATTCGGAAATGGCTTCTTTCACGATTTCATCGGTTTTCGAACATTTCGGGCATCCCGGGCCCAGAATTTTAATTTCCATGATGCGGCTCCTTTTTTTGTTATCATTTTATTTGGTTTGCTATCAGATGATTGCTTCACGCAAACAGTTCTCCGTAAAACACCCCGCAGATCGTTGAAAACAAGATGACAATGGCCACGTACGTCATTGTTTTTCTGGTGCCTAAAACCCCTCTGATAACCAGCATGTTCGGCAGAGATACCGCCGGTCCGGCCAGAAGAAGGGCCAGGGCAGGCCCCTTGCCCATACCGGAACCCATGAGGCCTTGAAGAATCGGCACTTCGGTAAGGGTGGCGAAATACATGAACGCTGCGGAAACAGCTGCAAAAAAGCTTGTCCACACCGGCCATACAGCGGATATAAGGTCATGGGCGGCACCTTGCTGCATCCCGGTCAGGGCAAAGAATTGGGCCGGGCTTGCCCCTACAACGGCCTCAACATATTTCGACGGGATCATCGCCTCATGTCCGGGACGTCCCAGGAAAAAACCGGCAAACAGGACGCCGATAAAGAGCAGGGGCATGATCATCATCCCATAATTGTAGGTTTCTCCAACCCATTCTTTGAGCTCGTCCTTCTGAAACCACCGCCACAGCACCGGTATTAAGAGCAAGAGTGAAAGACCTGCTACATACCAACGGATTTCATACATTGTTGCCCAGAAACCAGCGTCGGACTGTGGCTTGCCCCAGTTGGCAAATACCAGGAAGATGACCAGCAACGCAAAAAAGGACAGGTCCTGCCACAGACTGCGATGCATTTTTTCCTCAGGCATCTGCATTTGCGGGCCGGCCAGCCGCTCCTTGTCTTCCTTTCTGTAAATGAAGGCCATGGAAAGGCCTATGACAATGGCGAAAATAATTGCGCCGATTGCCCGGGCAACCCCCATTTCAAAGCCCAATACGCGGGCGGTCAAAATGATGGCCAGTACATTGATGGCCGGACCGGAATACAAAAAGGCCACGGCCGGGCCGATGCCTGCCCCCCGCTGGTAAATGCTGGCAAACAGAGGCAGCACGGTACAGGAGCAAACCGCCAGGATCGTGCCGGAAACCGACGCAACACCATAGGATACGATCTTTTTGGCTTCCGCGCCAAAATACTTTACCACAGATGCCTGGGATAAAAACACCGCAATGGCGCCGGCGATGAAAAAAGCGGGAATCAGGCAAAGCAGCACGTGTTCCCGGGCATATTCCTGCAGAAGCAGAAAAGATTCCACGAGGGCCCCGGCCACGCGGTCATGGGTAAACGGGACAAAGTATGCAAAGAGAAATGTCGCCAGGATAAGAAGAAATTTAGTTCGTTGCGTCATTTTGATGGCCTTCTTGTCATAATAATATTGGAGAATTTTTCCCTGACATTACGAAAATGTCTTTTAATAAATCGATAAATTGGAATATATGATTTAAATATAAATATGTCAAGTCCGGCAAATGATTTTATGGATAACAAACGGTTTTTCATCCATGTCTTCAAATGTCTTTACTGCCTTTCATCACACGCAGTGAGGCCTGTCTTCGGACCATTTTGCGGCGTACACAGGCAGCCAGGCGGCAAGTTCCGGGCGCAGATAGAAGCGGGGTGTCAGGAGGTTGTCCGATGCGGATATAAATCCTTCATCCAGTGCAGCCCCCGCCAGCGGTGTGTCGGGATAAATGCGAAGGCCGATCGTCAATTTCAATGAATCCAGCGGCAGCGTATCTGAAAATTCAAGGGTTTTTAAAACGGTTTCACGGGTTTCCCCCGGACCGCCCAAAAGAAGAAAGCCCATTTGCCGTATGCCGCAATCGTTCAGCATACGGGAGGTTTCCAGCACGTCGTTGGGGCTGTATTTTTTGTTTAATCGTTCAAGGACCGTAGCGGAGGCGCTTTCAAATCCAAGGCTCACATCCGTGCACCCCGCACCGGCCATTTTTTTCGCCAGCTTTCCGGGTAATTTTTTGGGGTATATAATACAGCGCCATTTAATACGAAAATCTGCATCGATCATGGCATCGCAAAGTTTTTCCGCGTAGGATTCAGGAATATTGAAAATGTTGTCCACGAAATAGAACTGCTCGATGCCTTTGTCCGCAAAGCGGGATATGTTTTCCACAATCAAGCGGATATCATGGGTGCGTATGGATGTTCCTTCAATGGCCGGAGTGGAGCAGTAGCTGCACCGCATGGGGCACCCCCGCCGTGTCTGGTAGGGAAGCCACATTTGTTTTTTTTCAAGGGCATTGGGAAAATCAAGATGCCCTTCCGGTTCAGGAAGCGAAAATCCTCCGAGATCGCTGCTGAAACAGGGTGGATTTTTTCTTTCCAGACCACGGATATAAGCGCCGGGTATAGAAGCCGGATTTCTCCCGGCATTAAGAAACTCAAGCATCAGCGGGAACATTTCCTCTCCTTCACCCTGCAAGCCGTAATCTGCGCCTGTATATTCCAGTGTGCTTTGAGGAAAAATGCTGTATCCGGCGCCTCCCAAAACAACCGGGGCACCGGACATTTGCCGGCAATGATCCACAAGTTGTTTTGCGGCGCCAAGCATAAACCGAGTATTCTCCATGGATTGGTCGTCGATGTTCCGCACGGAGATTCCGATTGCGTCCGGTTTGATGTGCCGGATCGCTTTTTCAAGACAAGCCGGGATGTCGTCTGTACCCAGGAGATTCAAAGACAGGACGTCATGCCCTTCTTTTTGGGTTGCAGCGGCAACCGCGGCCATTCCAAGCGGCAGAACGGGCATGTTGATTGTTTCGGTATTTGCGGAGATAAATAATATGCGCATCGGAAAAGTATTGGCCTGATTGTCTTTTGTGGCGGGAGAACATAAAAACCGTGTATGGGCAAACCGTGCAATCGTTTTTCATGTGAAGCAACGGATGGGTTATACAATTTGCAACCCCCCGAGCACGATTCTTCCCCCGCCGGATCAGATCTACTGTTGATTTGTTTGTTTTTACAAGCTATCTCAAAATAATCTAACACCCTCTGGCGGCGTTGTGAGGCTCTTCAAAATGCTCACATATTACGTATATGTTCCGCTTTTTCATCGCCTCACGCCTTGCCAGCGGGCGCGATCTTTTTTTTTAAGATAGCTTGTAGTATGAATGATATAATCATAGGATCAAAAAAAGCACATTGCAAACCAAAAGGGATATTAGGAAATGAAAATAGCAGTGATTGGTGCAGGTGCCGTTGGTGGATATTACGGGGCACTGCTTGTGAAAAGCGGATATGATGTTCATTTTCTGTTTCACAGCGATTTCGAACATGTCCGGCAGCACGGCCTGATTGTCGATTCCGTGAATGGGGACATAGCGGTTTCAACGGTTAACGCATATGCGCGCCCTCAGGACATGCCGCCTTGCGATATCGGAATCATCGCTCTTAAAACCACATCCAATGAAGCGCTGCGAGAAATATTGCCGCATGCTCTTCAGCCGGATGCGACCATTGTCGTATTGCAGAACGGTCTCGGTGTAGAAAAGCAGGTCCAGGAAATACTTCCCGATGCGACAATCATCGGAGGGCTTTGTTTTCTGTGTGCCAACAAAATCGGACCGGGGCATGTAAAGCACCTCGATTACGGTGCCATACGAATGGGGCAGTTCCTCAAAGACGGCACGGCCGCAGGCATAACCGATTCAATGAAAGAGGTGTATGAAGTATTCACCAGGGCATCCGTACCGATTGATCTGGCCGGAGATCTCGGAAGAGCCAGATGGGAAAAACTCGTATGGAATATTCCCTTTAACGGCTTGAGCGTGATATTGAATGCAGATACCAGCGATTTGATTCACAGTGAAGCGGCACAGGCCCTTCTTCGTGAGGTGATGCTTGAAGTGATCGCCGGAGCAAGGTGTTTCGGTCATGATATCGTTGACGACTTTGCAGACATAATGATTTCCGCCACAAAACAAATGGTCGCCTATAAGCCAAGCATGAAGCTGGATTATGAGGGGAAACGGCCAATGGAGATCGACGCCATATACCGGAGACCGGTCCAGGCGACTGCGGATGCCGGTTACACAATGGAAAAAACCCGTATCATAATGATGCAGCTGGATTATCTGAACCACAAGAGATAGGTTCTAGTAACAATTCTTCATATGGCCGGTTTCGGATTTGCCCCTGCCAGGTTCGCCTGACAGGGGTTTTTTATTGCGTAAAAATAGTACTTTTGCATTAATTATACTTTTTTTTATTATTTTTAATATATAAATATTGACATCATAGTAATAATTTTACTATATATCCTATCTAAGTTGATTCATTATACGTATTTTCGATACGCGGTTTTTATAATATTAAATTACTTTATATTTTAAAAAGGAGGAAAAGTGGTAAAAAATAAACAGAAAATATTGGTCGCCATGCTTCTATGTCTGCTGATTGGATTGATTTCGGGAGTGCAGGCGGAGGGGGGCGGTAAAATCAATATCAATACCGCCACGGTTGAGCAATTGACGACGATCACGGGAATCGGTCCATCCATCGCACAAAGGATCATCGATTACCGTCAGGAAAATGGGCAATTTACATCTATTGATGAAATTGTGAATGTCAGGGGAATTGGTGCAAAAACGTTTGAAAAAATAAAGGACTATATAACAGCGGAAGGATAACCGGCGAAGGGATTCACGTCGGATCAGAAAAGCAAAAACCGCGGTATCGATAAAATCCCGTGATTTTCCACATCACGGGATTTTTTTTGTTTTTTTTAAAAGATGAATTTGAACCCAAGGTATCCGGATCCATGGGATCTGTCCCACGCGTCGAAATGGACGTCCAGATATCGAAAACTTGCTGTTATGGCAGCATTTTCAAGGAACATCCAATCCGCGGCAAGCAGACCTTCAAAAAAACGTTCGGTATCATCAAAGCTCAGCGGTTTCGGGCTGTAACTGAAAGTAGCGTGCAGGATTACCGGTACGTAGCGGGTTGCGATGACTTCCGATAAATCATAGCTGCCCGAAATTGAAAATGCAAGTGCACGCAAATCCTGATTATCCATTCGTCTTCGCTCGAATCTTCCGGCGACCCCCTTGAAACCAATTTTTCCGGTCATACCCCGGTGGATCACATTGCCAACCATGGCATGAACGCCTGCCATCTTGTACTTATCCTCATAATATAGCCCGTTTCCACCTACATATACAGTGCTTGGCTGGATATGAAATCCGGCTTCGCCAAGCACTTCAATGGCGGTACGGTTCGCCTGGATTCCAAAGATAAAACTGTCCCGGGATTCTCGCGAAACAGCTTCCGCCGGAATTGCAAGCAGGGCAATCAGCAGGATGAGCGATGGTAAATAGATCCGTTTCATATGTAACACACTCTATCTTGTCATTTTGTCATGATTCAAGAAACGGGTGGCGTCCCGTACATGAGACACCCCTTGCAAGCGTTACCTGAATTTCCTCCAGAACGCGGCACCGGTCAGTGCAGACCGGAAGGTCTTCACGACGAGGGCAGTCCTTGCATGGGCTTTTTGCCAAATAGCCGATTTCAAAATCAAACGTATCCCGTATAATAATCATTGCAGCACGCCTCTTTGTTTTTATTTACCATACCATCCTGCCTTTCAGGGTTCAAGGCAAAAACAATCAGGAAAAAACAATCTGAGCGGGCGGCGGCGGTATAAAAGTTTCTTGACAGCAAATGGGTTACTATTTAATTATTACCGATTATTCTTTTGCTATGGTTATTTCAGCGCATGAACAAACAATAATTTTTGGTGAGGCGCGATTTACTCTGCGCATGGAGATACGCAAGATGAACATTATCAAGTCCTTTTCCAGGAGAAGCTTTTGCTGGTTGTTTATTTTAATGCTGCTGCTGGCAGCGGTTATTACTGTTTCCATTTACCTGGGTGCCGGATACATATTTACCCTCGTGCCCCTGGAGCAGCTCAGAGATGCTGCTCTTGAAAGGCCGGCGCTGCAGACCGGCATGGAAGAGGCATGGCCTGTTATCGAGTGGATTCGCGCCTTGTTTCTACCGGTATCCATTGGCTTGTTTTTTTTCTTTTTCCTTGTTTTCTGGCTTGCTGTCCGCGGAATACTGGTTCGCGTGCTGAGAAGGGAAGGCTTCGCCGATCAAGCGAAAAAAGGGAAATCAGAAAAAGCACCGCGCAAAGGCAAAGGCGAGTTTGTTCCCCTTCCGGAGGATTCAGGGCCCACGGTCTCCTCCCAGGAAATCGAAGACAAACAGAAGCGTTACTATCTCCAACTGCTGGCGGTTCTTCAGAGGGAAGGGCGCCTTGTTGATTTTCTGACAGAGGACCTTGATTCCTACGATGACGCCCAGATCGGAGCGGCAGTAAGAAGCATCCATGAAAATTGCAAAAAAAGCCTTGAAAAACATCTGTCGCCGCGATCTGTAATGGACGAAAATGAAGGGGAAACGGTAACCGTCCGGGACAATTTCGATTCCAGCGCCATAAAACTCACCGGCAACGTTACCGGCAATCCGCCTTTCAATGGCATCCTGCGGCACAGGGGATGGCGTGCCGGAAAATTGGAACTTCCCGTACTCACCGGAAGCGGTGATCCGAAAACAATCTCGCCTGCGGAAGTTGAAATTGTGTAACATTTATGACAGTGCGGGGTCGAAAACAGGCTTTTTATTCCAGCGATAAATAAAGGACAAAGAGTGTTTACATGGTGGATTCAAAATATATTATCGGTATAGATTTAGGAACGACAAACAGCATTGTGGCATACACGGAGCCGGTGAAGGAACAGGGCGAAGTTCCCGATATCCGGGTGTTTGATATCCCACAGATTGTTGCCCCCCATACCATTGAAAAGCGAAAGAGCCTTGCTTCGTTTCTGTATATTCCTTCTGCATCTGAAACAACGGACGGTGCATTTGACCTGCCCTGGTCGTCCGGAGGGGCACTGGTGGTTGGCGAATTTGCCAGATCCCGCGGTGCAGAGGTTCCGCAGCGGGTGATTGCGTCATCAAAGTCATGGCTGTGCAATACGTCGGTGGACCGGAACAGCCCGGTACTCCCCTGGGAAGCCCCGGGAGATATCGAAAAAATTTCACCGGTCCAGGCGTCTTCTGCCATACTTGCATACATACGCGACGCCTGGAACCATGAGATCGCTGCCGGGGATCCCTCCCTTGCCATGGAAAACCAGGACATTTACCTGACCGTACCGGCATCTTTTGATGCCGTGGCCAGGGAATTGACCGTACAGGCCGCAGACGCAGCCGGCCTTTCCAGTATCAGGCTGCTGGAAGAGCCCCAGGCGGCATTTTATTCATGGATTGAAATGTCCGGCGAAAAGTGGCGAAAGATGATTGAAAAAAATGATCTGGTGCTGATTTGCGATGTGGGCGGCGGAACGACGGACTTCAGCCTGATACGGATTTCAGAAGAGGCCGGCCATCTCGTGCTGGACAGGACAGCGGTGGGAGATCATCTTCTCGTTGGTGGAGACAACATGGATTTGACGCTGGCCTACTATCTCAGCAGAAAACTGGCTGATGCCGGTACAAGGATTGATTCCTGGCAGATGCGGGGGCTGGTTCACGGATGCAGAAATGCCAAGGAAACCGTTTTTTCACGGGAAGATGTGGATTCCTTTCCGGTGACGATTCTGGGAAGGGGAAGCGGTCTTATCGGTGGAACGATCAAAACGACATTGACGGCGGAAGATATGGAAAACGTTCTGATCGATGGTTTTTTTCCGGAATGCGACGCCGCAGACACGCCTGCATCGCCAAGGCGGGCCGGACTCCAGGAAGCGGGGCTTGTTTATGCATCCGATCCCGCAATAACCAGGCACATGGCGGCTTTTCTGAACCGGACGTCATCTGCAGACTCCCCGCAATTCGATGCCCCCACGGCCATCCTGTTCAACGGGGGGGTCATGAAAGCACGCATTATCCGGGAACGCATCAAAAATGTCCTCAATTGCTGGTCAGTCAGCGGCAGCCAACCCGGGATCCGGGAAATCAACACGGAAGATTATGACCTGGCGGTTGCCCGCGGCGCGGCCTACTATGGTCATGCAAGGAGAGGTCATGGTATCCGCATCCGGGGCGGTCTGGGCAAATCCTATTACATCGGAATTGCGGCGGCAATGCCTGCAGTTCCGGGTATTCCCGCGCCTATCAAGGCCCTGTGCGTGGCCCCCTTTGGAATGGAAGAAGGGACGCGGACATTTCTTTCGCAGAGAGAATTCGTATTGGTAGTGGGAGAACAGGTCCGATTCGATTTCTTCGGATCCGCCATTCGCAAGAATGACGCACCGGGAGCCGTAATTGAGGACTGGCATGACGAGATAGAGGAGATCACCACCCTTGAAACCCTCCTTGATGGCCCCCCAGGCACAAGTATCCGCGTGAACCTTGAGGTGGATGTCACCGAGATCGGTACGCTTGAAATATGGTGCGTTTCGGTTGAAAACGAAAACCGGTGGAAGCTAGAATTCAACGTCCGGGAGCAGTCCTGATCATGGAGATACAGGATAAACGGTATATTATCGGTATCGATTTGGGAACGACCAATTCGGCGGTATCCTACATTGACCGGGATGCCGGGGTGAAAAAGGAACGGGGAATCCGTCTGTTTGAAATACCCCAGCTCACAGGCGCGGGGGAGGTTTCTTCCCTGCCGGTACTCCCTTCGTTCTATTATATTCCCGGCAAATATGACATTCATGAAGATGCCATACGGCTGCCATGGAATCCCCATTCATCCCATGTGGTCGGCTCTTTTGCCAGAGACCAGGGTTCCAGGGTTCCGGCCCGACTGGTCTCCTCGTCCAAGAGCTGGCTGTGCCATGCAGGCGCAGACCGGCGCGCAAAAATCCTTCCCTGGGGATCGTCGCAAGAGGTGGGAAAGGTCTCTCCTATACAAGCGACCGCCTCTTACCTGGACCATATCCGCCGCGCATGGAACAGTAAGGTAAAAGACGAGGACGATTTTCTTGAAAACCAGTTTATCGTCATTACCGTTCCCGCATCGTTTGATGAAATCGCCCGGGATCTTACCATTGAAGCGTCCAGATCGGCCGGCCTTTCCGATGTTGTTCTGCTTGAAGAGCCCTTATCTGCTTTTTACAGCTGGCTTGTACTGCATGAGCATGACTGGCATGATCATATCCACCCGAATGAACTGGTTCTTGTCTGCGATGTGGGCGGGGGAACGACCGATCTGACCCTGATCACCCTGACGGAAATCGAGGGGCAGACGCCCCGCTTCGAGCGCATTGCCGTGGGAGACCACCTTATCCTGGGCGGGGACAATATCGACCTTGCCCTTGCGCGCCATGTTGAAAAACAGTTCGGCAAAAACGCTTCTTTGGGCGGCGACCGATGGAAAACGCTATGCCACTTGTGCCGGCAGGCTAAGGAGAATATTTTAAACGGCGGCTCCGAAAAAGAAATCATCACCATGATCGGCGAAGGAAGCCGATTGATCGGTGGAACCCTTACGGCGACCATTGATCGGGAGATGCTTGAGCAGATTGTCCTGGAAGGGTTTTTCCCGCTGGTCGAAAAATCGGAGGATCGGAAACCGTCCGTGAAAAAAGGAATCTCCGAGTTCGGCCTTCCCTATGAACAGGAGCCGGCCATTACCCGTCACATCGGTAACTTTCTGGAGAAACACAGCCAAGATATCGAAACACTCCTGGGGACACGGGCGCCGTTTCCTGATCTTATCCTGTTCAACGGCGGCTCGCTCAAGGCCAAAGCGGTCCAAAATCGTATATGCGAAGCCGTCCGGCGATGGTTCGGCGAAACAGACGAAACGCGCCCGAGGGTACTTAACACGAAAAGCCTGGATCTGGCAGTTGCCTTAGGCGCTTCCTATTACGGGCTTGTGAAAACCGGAAAGGGCGTCCGGGTCGGCTCGGGCAGCCCAAGGTCTTATTACCTGGGAATCGTCCATGGCGGAGAATTGCCTGGGGACCGTTCCTCCGAACAGCAGAAGGCCGTTTGCATCGTCGAGCGCGGCCTGGATGAAGGAACGCGCATCTCCCTTGAAAAACGGACGTTCGATGTTTTGGCGAACCAACCAGTGTCCTTTGATCTCTATTCCTCCAGCTATCGTTCCGGAGACCGATTCGGGGAAATTGTAACCATTGATGAAACTCTTACACCGCTGCCTCCCCTTCAAACCGTTATCCAGTTCGGCAAAAAGGGGGCAAAAACTTCCCTCGCCGTCAAAATAGAAGTGGAATATACGGAATCCGGTGTTCTGATGCTGTGGTGCGGGGCCGTATCCACCAGCCATAAATGGCAGCTTCGTTTTCAGCTTCGCGATAGCGCCTCCCGAAGCGGGATAGGCGACCGGGAAGTGTTTGACGCGGAATTGCTTTCCGAAGTGTTGTCCATCGTGGAAAGTGCGTTTGAAAAAGACGCCCCGGCTTCACAGCTTGCCGGGTTGATCAAAGCCGTTTCTAAAAGTGCGGGTCGCAAGCGTGATGACTGGCCGCTGGGGCTGATTCGCAAAATCGCCGATTTGCTGTTGGAGATACCCGAGTCCCGAAAATATTCACCGGAACACGAAGTTCGGTGGTTGAACCTTGCGGGTTTTTGTCTTCGCCCAGGCTTTGGGGACGGATTTGATGAACAGCGGCTCAAGATTCTTTGGAAAATGTACAAAACCGGTGTGACCTTTCGGAAAAACCAACAGGCCTTAGTGGAGTGGTGGATAATGTGGAGAAGGGTCGCAGGCGGTCTCACTTCCGGACAACAGCGCCAGTATTCACAGGATCTTCGCCCCCTGCTGATGCCGAGAAAAGGAACCAAAGTCAAAATGCCGCCCCAGGAGCGGATTGAAATGTTCATGGCGATCGCCAACATGGAGCGGCTGGCGGCAAAAGAGAAAATTGCATGGGGAAGGGCGCTCCTGGCAGAAATCGCTCCGAAAAAAGCAAAGGCACAGCAATTGTGGTGTCTTTCCCGAATCGGAGCCAGGGAACTCCTTTACGGCCCTGTTGATCGCGTTGTGCCTCCCGCTGAAACGGCCTCATGGATTGAGTGGATCCTGGCAAACCAATGGAATCAATCAGGTCCGGCAGGAGAGGCCATGCTCCAGATGGCCCGGAAAACCGGCGACCGGGCAAGGGATATCGATCCTGAACTCGCACACCGCGTCGCATCATGGCTGGAAGAAAACGGGATGCCTCAAAAAACAAAACCCCTTTCAGAAGTCGTTGACCTGGAAAAACAGGAGGAAAGCGCAATATTCGGCGAAGCGCTCCCCTCGGGCCTCATACTCAGGGAAGAGTAGGGCACGGTCAATGTTCAATGCGCATACGTGCATCCAGCGCAAGAGTTCCCGAACCATTTGATTTCCACTTCTGAAAAGACTTCCACGTAAATACCGCCAAATCCGAACACCACAACGAGTCCGAACACGGAATCCGACTTGCCGTATTATTTTGCCGTATTATTTTATTGATGATTTTGGATAAAAAAGTGAAATTATAGACAAGCAATTCATTTTTTTTATAAAAAGAGTTAGGATTGATCCAGAGGCAAGGCCTATGATGAAAGCGCATCATGAAGCTTCCCAGGCATTTGAAGCACCCACCGGAGGCAGGTACCCCCTGCTCATTGCACACCGGGGGGCCATGGCCGAAGCCCCGGAAAATACCGTTGCCGCGTTTGATATGGCACTCATACAGCACGTCGACGGCATTGAATTCGACGTACGCCTGACCGCAGACGGCGTCCCGGTTGTTTTTCATGATGACGCGCTTTTCCGTATCACCGGTAAAAGCGGTGCGGTTTTTGATTACCCCTTTGAGACGTTACGGACGTTTGACTACGGGAAATGGTTTTCCGAAACATTCGCGAAAACTTCCCTGATGCGGCTGGACGATGTATTGTGCATGTATGCGCAAAAAACAAACTTGATGATCGAGCTCAAAACCGGGCCGACCGCTATCGACAGCTTCCCGGAAAAAAGAAGTCAACTCTCCGAAGCCGTCGCGGAGATGATCATGATAAATGTACCGGAAAAGCGTATCGGCAATATGCATGTGCTATCGTTTGACCATGAAGCGCTTATGATTGCGCATAACCATGCGCCGGCGCTGAAATATATTTTGAATATCGATCATGATTTTTACCGTCAATTTGATATTACGGCCCGTAACCCGGCAATATACGGGTACGGGGTTCCACTGGGGGACATAGACAAATCCCTTGTGCGACAGGGGCACCGGCATGGGAAAAGAATCATGACGTATTCGTGCAACACCGTAAAACAACTGCGCCGGGTTTTGGATGCCAATGCGGATTTTATTCTTACCGACGACCCTGCTGCAGTGGCCCCGCATTTTCTTGCATCTCGTCAAAACCTGAAACAGCGGTGATCTTTATATCATTGCCAAAGAGGAAAACGTGTTGAAAAAAATTATCTATACCATGGTCGTTTTTTTCGTATATGTGTGTTCAGCAGGCGCCCAGCTGTTTGACGCGCCGGCCAATGTTTCCCTGTCACCGGATGTCAATTCCATTACCATAGAATGGGACAGCATCGTGAATGCGGATCATTATTATATTTACTGGGGTTCGACGCGGGATCTGACAAATGAGCGGATCCGGGTTCAAGGGCAGCGGCAATACGAAATAACGGACCTTGAACCGGATTCAAGCTATTTTTTTGCGGTGTCCGCCGTTGTGCGCATTTTGGGAGAAGGAAGAAAATCGGATATTGTTTCTGAAAATACGCTTCCTGAAGATTCCCCTTCCGGACCGCCTGCAAATTTCTGGATAACCGGCATGGAAGATGTCGGCGAAGCATCCGTTGGTCTTCAATGGGATAGAATACCGGATTCGGAACCGGACAGATACAGAATTTTTTTCGGCACCGCCTCTGGAGCGTATGACACCACCCTGGATGTTGACGGGTCAAAACATAATGTAATTATTGATGGATTAGATTCTAATACACGGTATTATTTTACTATTTCATCGATATCAGAAACCGGTGAGGCGCCCATATTCGAATCGGAAAAAGCGGATGAAATTGTGGTGGACACGCTCCCGGACAACCGGCCGCCGGACATTCCCGAAAGGATCAGGGGACGCTTGAGCGGCCAAGGGGAAATAACAATCAGTGTTGTTGCAGGCAATGAAAACATGGTGGATTTTGCCGGGATTGTCATTCATTACGGTCGATCCCCCGGTCCTCTGGCGGAATCGATTGATATTGAAAAGAAAGGCACGCATGTGTTTGACGGTCTGGCCCGGCAGTCCACCTGGGAGTTCGAGGCTGTTTCCTACGATCTTTCGGGAAACATCAGTGAACCTGCTGAAAAAATAAATGTAAACGTTGAAGATATTCAATCCTATACAGAAGGCTTTAATGATTTTAACAGCGGATGCTTTATTGGGAGCCTGACGGGAAGGAACAATAAACAAGAGCCTTCATATGATGTCACCCGCAATAAAAACAAGCTGGGACTTTCAGGAGGATATTTTCTGCCGCATCAGACGGAGTTCGATGACTTTTACGGCAGGGATAATTACCCGCTTTTTCTCTTTTACGAAAGAAGTCTGCATCGTTATCTGACCGTTGATTTCAAGGCCGGATACATGCGATCCAAAGGAAACCTCAGGGCCGTGGAATCCGGCGTTCCGACCCGGGTTGATGCGACATTTACGATGATTCCGACCTCGGCTTCCATAAACGTCAGGTATCCGCTTGCGCCATATGTTTGGGGTTTTGCCGGGATCGGGCCGGATTACTGGTATATCCGGGAAACATCGGCACTGGAGACATTCGATAACATCAGCAAGTGGACCGGGGGGTATCACGGTCGCGCCGGAATATGGCTCTACAACACGGATATCCGCTACCGCCGGTGGGGAATGCTCATTGAAACGCAATATTCGGTAGTGGACCGGTTCGGCGAAAATGACATTGATGTTGGCGGGTGGCTTTTTCTGATCGGCGGGTTTTACAGTTTCTGATCAAAGGGTTCTATGGTTCTTTTGAGATAGATTATAATAGAAGATAGACTCGTAAAAGGTTATTTTCGATGGCAAAGAATCACGCCATGGCGTGACAAGATCAAGGCGCACGAATCTTGGAGGTGGTCATGAAGATCATATTCAGCGATTATTTTTACACGGTATATACTTCGGACCCGGCATCTGCACCGGGTCGCATGGAAAGTATCATCCATGCGCTGCCGGATCATGCTGAAATCATCGAGCCCGAGCCGGCAGCGGAAAAACAGATATTGTTGACCCACACCCAATCACATATCAATGACATCCGCCGGCAGGGGCTCTACGACATTGCCGCCCTGGCCGCCGGGGCGGCAGTGGAAACCGCTCGCATCGGCTTGAATGAACCGTCTTTTGGCGCTATTCGTCCCCCCGGACATCATGCTTCCGCTGACAGTGCATGGGGATTTTGTTTCTTTAACAACATGGCCATTGCGCTGCTTGCATTAAAAGCGGAAAACCGCATTGAAACAGCGCTGGTTCTTGATATTGACCTCCATTACGGGGACGGGACGGACAATATCCTTCAGGGCAAAAATTGGGTGCACACCTATAATATTGCCAAAAATTCACGTGATGAGTATATCCGTGAAACAGAGCGGATACTTTCGACCACTGCGATTGACCTGATCGGTATTTCAGCAGGATTTGACAATCATATGAATGATTGGGGAGGACTGCTGGCCACAGAGGATTATCACGCAATCGGCAAGATGGTCAGGCAGGCGGCCAACGCCGCGGGCGGCGGATGTTTTGCCATATTGGAGGGCGGCTATAACCACAACGTTCTCGGCCGCAATGCCGCCGCACTGATCAATGGCTTGTGGTCGTCCGGCCAATGATGCATCTCAAGCCAATTCGATTCCAGGCTTTTGCCGTTTACGCGCCGTCGCGTTATATGCTAAAAAACAATAAACAAAAAACGTGTTTACGATTCTTTCAGGGAGTTTTTCGTGCGAGTCGGCATTGGATATGATATTCACAAACTGGTAGCAGGCAGAAAACTCATTCTTGGCGGAATTGAAATTCCCTTTGAAAAGGGGCTTGCCGGACATTCGGATGCCGATGTGCTTGTCCATGCAATCTGTGATGCGCTATTGGGGGCAGCGGGCCTGGGGGATATCGGACTTCATTTTCCGGATTCGGATGCCGCATTTAAAAATATATACAGTATTCGCCTGCTGGAAAAAACCCGGGAAAAAGTTACTGCTCAATATCCCCGCATTTATAACATAGATGCAACTGTTTTTGCCGAAGCCCCCAGGCTCTGTCCTTTCAGGGAGGCAATGGCTGCAAACATTTCCCAGGCACTGGAAATAAAAAAGGAATGCGTAAACATTAAGGCCACAACAACCGAAGGCCTCGGTTTTATAGGAAGCGGAGAGGGAATGGCGGCCATGTGCGTTGCCATGCTTGGCGCAGGATAAAACAGGATATGTCTGTTACGTATCTTGTGACTTTTTACGAATTCATCAACCTTGTTTTTAAAAAGAAAAACGGAATTACAAGTTATGGCGATCAGGATATATAACTCTTTGAGCAGGCAAAAGGAAGATTTCGAACCCATGGAATCCGGAAAGGTACGCATGTATGTATGCGGTCCTACCGTCTATGATTCCTGTCATATCGGCCACGCACGCTCCGTGGTTGTTTTTGACGTGATTTATCGCTACCTGGCGGCCAGAGGATATAATGTGTTCTATGTCAGGAATTTTACGGATGTCGACGACAAGATTATCGCCCGGGCAAACGAGTCCGGCGTAAGTTGCGACGACATATCTGAACGGTATATCCAGGAGTTTCATGAGGACATGGAGAGCTTGAATATGGTTCGTCCGACCATGGAACCACGGGCCACGGAACATATTGAACAGATCATCGGCATCGTATCCATTCTGATCGATAAAGGATTTGCCTATACTGTGGACGGCGATGTCTATTTTTCCGTTGAAAAATATGAAAATTACGGAAAACTTTCCGGGCGGAAACTGGAGGACATGGTTGCAGGGTCCCGGGTGGAAATCGATCCCCGCAAAAAAAATCCGTATGATTTCGTTCTCTGGAAAGCCTCCAAGCCGGACGAGCCCCTGTGGGAGAGCCCATGGGGAAAAGGCAGGCCCGGATGGCACATTGAATGCTCCGCCATGAGTGCTGAGTATTTGGGACAGAGTTTTGATATTCACGGCGGCGGGAAGGACCTTATATTTCCGCACCATGAAAATGAAATCGCCCAGTCCGAGGCCGCATTTGGAAAAACATTCGTCAAGTACTGGGTGCATAACGGTTTTATCAACATTGATCAGGAAAAAATGTCCAAATCACTCGGCAATTTTCTGACCATCAAGGAAATCGTCAACACTTGGCATCCCGAGGCGCTGCGGCTGTTTCTCCTTTCAAATCATTACCGTTCCCCGCTGGATTACACGGATCAGGCGATGCATGAGGCAACCACCGGTATGGACAGGATATACGGTCTGATGGCGCGCGTAGAACAATACCTTGAAAAGCCGATTCCTGAGATCACCGGCAAGGACGACCTTCAGGTGATTTCTGATAAAACTCTTACCAGCGGCAATTTTCTTGAAGCCATGGACGATGATTTCAATACCGCCAAGGCAATCGCGATTCTTTTTGAAACGGTTCGCAAAATCAACCGCTGGATCGATGAAGACGACGATTCAAAAACCAGACTGCACAGGGATTCAGTAATAGAAGAGGCTGCGGATATTTTAAGAATCGGAAATATCCTTGGAATTGCAAACCTCCCTCCGAATGTTTATTTTGACCGGAAACAGGAAAGAATGACCACGCTTTACAATATCGATCCCTCATGGGTGGAAAAGAAAATCACCCAGCGGAAACAGGCGCGTCAAAACAAGGATTTTGCTGCTGCCGACCAAATCCGGGATGAACTGCTTGCGCTGGACATCATCCTGGAAGATCGTGCAGGTGGTACTACCTGGAAAATGAAGTAGAACCTCGAAAATACTCGCGTATGTCTGCGGTTTGAAAGAAAACGCCGCCGTGATCTTGAACCGAAATCCGAATTTTGAGATGGGTTCTAATAAGTGAAGCATGATGAACTCGTAAAAAGTCGGTTTTTAGATGGTGCCGTAAAAAGTTCAAGATCAAGGCTTGCGCGATTCCGAAGAATGCAGAGTACTTAGCTGTACGTGAAATTCTGAGGAATCTCGCATAACGCAGATATTGGACTTTTTACGGTGCCATCAAGTATGCGTATCAAATGGATGACAAAAAAGCCCTGATGGAAAACGAGAACTTTCAGCTACAAACAACGATGAAGCCAACGGGCGATCAGCCCGAGGCCATAACCGAATTATGCAGGGGGGTAAAGGAAGGGAAAAAACACCAGGTGCTGCTGGGAGTGACCGGTTCCGGCAAGACCTTTACCATGGCCAATATTATCGAGCAGCTTGGAAAACCCTCGCTTGTCATCGCCCCTAACAAGACGCTTGCCGCGCAGCTTTATAACGAGTTTTCATCTTTTTTTCCAGAAAACGCCGTTGAATATTTTGTCAGTTATTATGACTATTATCAGCCGGAGGCCTATCTCCCCGTTTCAGACACGTACATCCAGAAAGATTCCTCCATCAATGAAATGATCGACAAGATGCGGCATTCCGCTACGCGTTCGGTTCTTTCGCGAAGGGACGTGCTGGTTGTAGCATCCGTATCGTGTATCTATGGTCTTGGTGCGCCTGAAGACTACCTTGCCATGCGCATCGACATTAAAAAAGATATGGAATTAAGCCGGGAGCAGCTGTTATCCGCACTGGTCGAAATGCAGTACCAGAGAAATGACATGGATTTTCATCGCGGCGTCTTCCGGGTTCGCGGCGACCGGGTTGAAATTTTCCCATCCTATGAAGAAGACATTGCCGTCCGGATCGAATTTTTCGGGGATGAAGTCGATTCGGTTGCAGAGATCGACCCGCTTACGGGGAATGTCCGGAAAAAGCAAAACCATGTCACCATATACCCTGCGAGTCATTACGTGACCCAGCGACGAAGCCGCAGGGGCATTATTGAATCCATCAAGACGGAGCTGGCGGAGCGGGTCAATTGGTTTCACAGCCAGGGCAAACTCATCGAAGCCCAGAGAATCGAAGAGCGCACCCGGTATGACATGGAAATGATCCTGGAACTTGGCTATTGTAACGGCATCGAGAATTATTCCCGGCATATTACCGGCAGAAATCCCGGAGAACCGCCGCCGACCCTGCTGGATTACTTCCCGGACGACTTTCTGCTCTTTATTGATGAAAGCCATATCGGCCTGCCACAGATTCATGGCATGTACAACGGCGATCATTCACGAAAAAAAACGCTTGTCGACTATGGATTCAGACTGCCTTCTGCATTAGACAACCGCCCGCTGCGATATGATGAATTTGAGGCCCGCACCAATGATGTCATATACGTGTCCGCCACGCCTGCGGAAATGGAAATGAAAAAATCAGCAGGTTCGATCGTGGAGCAGATCGTAAGGCCCACGGGGCTTATCGACCCTGAAATCATCGTCCACAGCGCCGCCAACCAGGTCGATGATCTGCTGGCCGAGATCCGGCGCCGGGTCGAAAAAAATGAACGCGTACTGGTAACCACGCTGACCAAGCGAATGGCAGAAGACCTGACCGATTACTACACTGAACTGGGCATTCGGGTCCGCTACCTGCACTCGGATATAAAAACGCTTGAACGGATCGAAATCATCAGAGACTTGCGTGCCGGCGAATTCGACGTCCTGGTGGGCATCAACCTTTTACGGGAGGGGCTCGATCTGCCGGAAGTCTCCCTTGTGGCCATACTGGATGCGGACAAGGAAGGTTTTCTCCGATCCAACCGGTCGCTGGTGCAGACCGTGGGCAGGGCCGCCCGAAATATCAACGGAACGGTGCTGATGTATGGGGACAAAGTGACATCCGCCATGAAATACGCCATGGATGAAACCCGGAGGCGGCGAAAAATTCAGGAACAATACAATGAAACGCATCATATAACTCCGGTCGGAATCGAAAAATCGCTGTTTTCCGTTTTTGAATCCGTATACCAGGCATCTGCTGACCCGGCTGTAATGGAAATTGCCGAAAAACTTCATGAATTTGGCGATCCAAAACAGATCGAAAAAAAGATCCGTCAGCTTGAAAAACAGATGCACGATGCCGCACGGGACCTTGAATTTGAAAAGGCCGCAGCACTGAGAGATCAGGTCCGGGCCTACAGAAAAGTCATGGTAATCGACCTTGAAGCGCCCATCGAATCCTGAAACAGATATTGGCATACTTGCAGCCAGGCTTGCGGGCGTGCCGAAAAGTCCCGGCGTTTATTTGATGAAAAACGCGGATGGCAAGGTGATTTATGTTGGCAAAGCATCCAACCTGAGAAGCCGCTTGTCTTCCTATTTTTCAAAAAAGGCCAACCGGGACGCCAAGACAGGGATTTTGGTTAAACAGGTAGTGGATTTCGAAACGGTTATAACGGCTACGGAAAATGAAGCCCTGATCCTGGAATCGAACCTCATAAAGCGCCACCGGCCGCGATACAATGTGATACTGAAAGACGACAAGCGTTACCCTTCCCTGCGAATCGACATAGGAAAAAAATATCCCAACCTGACCGTCGTCCGGAAAACCAAAAAAGACGGCGCGCTGTATTTCGGCCCCTATTCATCCGCCGGTGCGGTGCGTGAAACGATCAAACTGATCAACCGGAATTTCAAGCTTCGTAAATGCAGAAGTCCGGTACTCCGGCCACGTAAGCGTCCCTGCCTCAATTTTCAGATCAATGCATGCCTCGCCCCTTGCTGCCGTAATGTCGACGAAAACCGTTACGGGGAAATCGTGAATGAAGTGAAAATGTTTCTGTCCGGCCGGGCAGGGGACCTTATCCGAAAGGTGAAAGCCGAAATGAGCGCGGCAGCGGAAAGGCAGAATTATGAAAGCGCCGCGATTCTCAGAGATAAGATGCATGCCATACAGCAGACCGTTGAAAAGCAGGTGGTCGTGACCACGGATTTCGTGGACCGTGATGTGGTCGCCGTGGCACGTGCGGACGATTACGCCGTTATCATGGTGCTCAAGGTAAGAAACGGACATCTCCAGGGCATGAAGGACTATTCGGTCCGAGATTCCCTGTCGGAGGACGGCGAACTCATATGTGCTTTCATGCGCCAGTATTATGAAACTGCCGGAATGATACCGAGGGAAATACTTGTCGGTACAGCGCTTGAAGACGCTGGTTTATATAGTGCCTGGCTGTCTGAAATAAAAGGGCGGAAGGTCGAGATCATTCGTCCCGCAAGGGGAGACCGTGTCAGGTTGTTGTCCATGGCCGCTGACAATGCCGCAGATCGGCTCGCATCCATAACCAGCGAAGCCCGATCCAATACCCAGATACTCGATGGTCTGCAAAAAAAACTGGGCATCTTTCACTGCCTGCATCGCATCGAATGCATTGACAATTCAGGGATGGCAGGAAAAGATATGGTATCGGGCATTGTCGTTTATGAGGACGCAGTACCGAAAAAATCAGATTATCGCAAATACAGACTGAAAAATGTGCCCCTGCAGGATGATTACGCCTCCATGGCCGAGGTGCTTGAAAGGCGGTTTTCCGGCGAGAACATGGGAGGAGTGCTGCCGGACCTTTTGATTGTCGACGGCGGCAAGGGGCAGTTGAACATTGCGGTTTCGGTGTTGAAAAAACTGAACCTGGAAGGGCAGGTGCCTGTCATCGCGATTGCAAAAAAGGATGAACAGAAAAAGGAATCCGAGGACAGGATTTTCATTCCCAGGCGTGCCAATCCGATCAATTTTACAAAACATTCCAGGCAACTTTTCTTTCTAATGGGCATCCGGGATGAAGCGCATCGATATGCAATTGCCTTTCACCGAAGCACACGGAACACCCGCGGCATGCATTCGGCCCTGGACAATATTTCCGGTATCGGGGAAAAGCGAAAAAAATTATTGTTGAAGCATTTTCAAAGCATCGACAGCATCCGACGGGCGAGCCCTGAAGAGATCGCCGGATTGCCCGGCATGAACCGTAATGCAGCAGCCAATCTGTTGTCTGCGCTTGGGGAAGAAGACCGGAGCTCAAAGTAAGGTGGCCAGTACCAGGTTTTACGCCTGTACTGACCACCGGCATTTGAGATGAGTTCTACATTTTCGCCATGTCATCCACGAGTTTGCGAACGGCATCGGCAGATTTCAACAGCGCTTCTTTTTCATCCTCTTGAAGCGTTATCTCAATGATTTTTTCAATGCCGTTTTTACCCAGTTTGACAGGTACTCCGATAAAAAGGCCGTTTATACCGTATTCTCCTTCAAGGTACACCGCGCAGGGAAGGATTTTTTTTCTGTCCTTCAGGATGGATTCGGCCATTTCTACTGAAGCCGATGCCGGTGCGTAAAAAGCGGAGCCCGTCTTCAGTAGGGCCACGATTTCAGCACCGCCGTTTCGCGTACGCTCCACGATTGCATCAATGCGGTCTTTCTCCATCATTTCAGTAATCGGAACGCCCGCGACGGTTGAATACCTGGGCAGGGGAACCATGGTGTCACCGTGTCCACCGAGTACGAAGGCGTGGGTGTTTTCAACGGAAACGTCAAGTTCTTCTGCAATAAAGCATCTGAAACGGGCGGAATCCAGAACCCCTGCCATGCCTATAACCCGGTTTTTGGGGAAACCGCTTACTTCATAGGCCACGTGGCACATTGCATCCAGCGGATTTGAAACAATAATGAGTACAGCTTCCGGAGATTTTTTCGCCACATTTTCAACAACATTTTTCATGATGCCGGCATTGGTTTTTATCAAATCATCCCTGCTCATACCCGGCTTTCTTGGGATTCCGGCAGTAATAATGACAATATCCGAATTGGCGGTCGCTTCATAGTCGTTTGTACCGACAAGCCTGCTGTCATGTTTTTCTATGGGTGCAGCTTCGGCGAGATCGAGCGCCTTGCCCTGGGGAAGTCCCTCGGCAATATCCACCAGAACAACGTCGCACAAGGCTTTTTCAGCCAACCTCTGGGCGGCTGTTGCGCCCACGTTACCTGCACCGACAACGGTCACTTTCTTTTGCATCATGATCTCCTTATTGATATTTTACAATGAAGCGTATCGCCCTCTTCAGCTCTTTCTGGTATCTTCCGAGAGGGGAATTGCTGTAACAAACCATTTAATTAACAAATATAAAGAAAAGGGTGCAACAATAAAAGAGTTTTTGCAATAAAGAATAGGTCACTTGGACACGAAAAGCGTTATAGTTGCTTTATTTCAAAAGGAAGACGTCGTGTTCTGTGGATTTGAAAAAACCGATTTCGATTGCGATTTCTATCCCGAAAAAACGAAATTTTAGATAGGTTCTACTACCGCGATCTGTTTACATACAGCAAACAAACAGCAAATAAATGCAGACAAACGGCAAAGAGAAATATATATTGAGATTTTATTGTTTTAACGTTATTGTTAGGTAGTTAAACGATATGTCGCTTTGTAAAACCATCAGCACCCTGCGTCTAGAAATTAATTCATCAAAAACGGTTTGCCGTTTGAAACAGCATATAGTTCCTTCAGAGGCATAAAAAAACATGCATTCAAAGCCTAAATTATCCAGTCTTTTCAAGGAAGCCGAACTTTACAGGCAGCAGGGATTATTGAATGAAACGCTTGACCAGTACCGGAAAATTGAAAAAATTATTCGCAAACAGGCGATTGGAAAAAATAAAGAAACCCTGCTGATTAAAATCACCGCTGACATTGAAATGGTTGAAAAAGAACTCAATTCTTTCATTGAAAGCAAGGAAATACCTGAAGTTTCTGAAAAAGTCCGGGAACTGATGCGAACAATGTTTTCCCTTGATGATCCGGAGGTAAAAGGTTCATCGTTAATGGGAGAAGCAATCGCTTTGGCCGGGTTCGGTCAATATGAAGCTGCTGCGAATGCCTTTGAAAGACTGCTCGACTTTGATCATCTTCGCCTTGATTCGGCAAAAAAAATGCTGTTATATGGCCTTGAATTCAATGGCGAAAAGGAAGTTCTTCTCCTGCTTCGAAAGTGGGAGACCGACGCCCGTTTTACCATGGAAGAAATCAATTACCTTGTAAAGCATCTGCAATATTTGTTGAAAACGGAAAAAAAACGCAAAAATCCAGACCTCCCTGACATTATAGAACCGGAATCAAATGTCACGGAAAATGATCTTATCGACATATCCGATATTCGTTTGAGATCTCCGGACGTGTCCGGGAAAGAAAGTGGCGTCAAACTAACCGTAAACTTTCAACATGGAATCAAGTTGAATATCGTGGTGCCGCAGGAACAAACCGAGGTAGCCCATGCCCTGCCTGCTGGAAAGCTTATCAAAGGGGTTGTGTTTTCTTCCAACATCGGCACGTTTTCCGGTACCATATATGTACTGCTCAATAGAAAAATTGACTTCGGACCGCATATCGGTGACACCAGCGTCAATCTGAAAGTAATCGATATTTCAGGGCGCTGACTGTATCGAGCCTGTTGAAATGAACCTGTAGAGGCTACGGAGCGCAATCGAATGGCAAACATAAACTTGAAGGACCGGCGCATTGAATGCAAGATTGTTTATTATGGCCCCGGCCGCTGCGGAAAAACGACCAACCTTCAGCATATTCACAATGCCTTCAAGAAACAGGTGATCGGTGACATGATTTCCATTGACACCCAGGGAGACAGAACCCTTTTTTTTGATTTTCTGCCATTGGGTCTTGGTAAAATCAGGGGGTGCGATGTCAAAATACAACTCTACACAGTTCCCGGGCAGGTCAAGTACAGTTCCACCAGGCAATTGGTTTTAAGAGGAGTCGATGGTGTCGTATTCGTAGCCGATTCGCTGAAAGTAAGGCGGGAAAAGAATATGCTTTCACTGAGAGATCTTCATGAAAATCTGAAGAAAATGGGGCTCTGGATCAATAAGATTCCGCTTGTCATGCAATACAACAAGCGGGACCTGGAGGCCGAAGGGTTGCCCGTCATGCCGGTTGAACAGATGGAAAAGGAACTGAACCGGCAACTGAAAGTGCCTTCTTTCAATGCAAGCGCGGTTAATGGCCAGGGAGTGGGCGAAACCATTAACGCCTGCATGAAACTTACCCTTCGGGATCTTCAACGAAAATTCAAATGGGCACAGGATTAGACGATATGTCATCAAAGGTTGTATTGAAAGGCTCTATTGCATTTATTGAACTGGGTGAATTGCTGCAGCAGCTTGGCAGCAGCGGCAGCACCGGCATTGTCAAGCTGGTTTGCGAACCGATTGCAGACCCCGGGTATATTTATCTAAAAGACGGCAATCCCGTAAATGCCGAATGCGGCTCCCTGAAGGGGATTGAAGCCTTGAACAGCTTTTTCGGATGGACCAGTGCTTATTTTGAATTTATTCAGGAACCTGTAACCTGTCAGACAGTGATAAAAAAAAGCCGCATGGAAATCATTCTTGACGGTCTCAGAATGTTGGACGATGGGCTGATTACTGAAATCCGCTCCGAAGTCGATGATGAAGGCACAGAGAATAAAAGGGGAAAAACGGAAAACGATCTGCCCGTCATTAGAGGACCGGTGATCGATTATGTATACGTAGTCGATGAGGAAGAGTTTCCGGACGGCACGGATGTCGTTGCCCAGGACAAGTTCGGAAACTGGTTCTGGGTTATTCTTGCCGGAAAAATGGAAGTGATAAGAATACTCCCCGAAGGGGGGGCGCCGATCGTTCGGTTGGCCGATGGCGCCTATATCGGAAGCATCGTGTCGTTTTTACGGGAGGGGAACGTAAGAAGCGCCACCGTAAAGGCTATCGGCAATGTTCAGCTGGGTGTTCTGGATTCCGAGCTTATCTCACGGGAATACGCGGCAATGACGGATGATCTTCAGAGTATATTGATATCCGTGGACAAGCGTCTTCGCCAGGTTACCGATGTATGCGCTAAAGCCGTTTTAAAGCAGGATGTGACCTCCGACAAACAAAAGAAAATGAAACTGTTGATCTCCCAGAACAAAAATGAAAACAAATGCATGCGCATTACTGCCGGTGAAGCCCATGTCATCCGCAATTCGCCGGCCGGGGACATTCACCTCTGCACCCTTACGGAAGGGGATTTTGCAGGCGCCATACCGTTTTTAAGCACATCGCATGAACCGTACTCTGCAAACCTATATGCATCGAGAGATTTTAAAGCGGAAGCATTCGATTTAACCAAAGTAAGGATAGAATACGACAAGCTGTCTCAGACATTTAAAAACATGATTGAATACCTCTCGACAAGTATTTCCGTTACGACCGGTCGGATTCTTGATCTGACAAGATCAAAACAATAAACTACCAAAAGCAACCCTTTCATCAGGAGATCAGGAGGTCGGTTAAATGACAAAGGAAAACAAGCGGGAGGAAAAACGATATGATACCATTCATCTTCTGAACTATATCTGTCTGGATTCCGACCAGAAGCAGATCGGTCAGGGAATGGCAAGAACGTTAAACCTCAGCGAAACCGGTGTAAAAATCGAGACCCATGAACCGATTGAAAGCCGTTACATCGTTTTTCTGGCCATTGGCATCGGCAATGAAATATTCGATATCAAGGGAAAAGTGAAGTACTGCAACCGCGGCACCGAAGGCCGCTTCGAGTCGGGTGTCGAATTTTATGAAGTTGATTTTGACTTGTATTGGAAATTGAAGCGTTTTATAGATGCGCTTGAAAACAGAGACGCATGATATTTTTTGACGTATGCGCTTTGCGCAATCAGCCGTATAGAAAGGAACTGCATGAAAACTGTATTTGAAACCCAATTGCAAGACCTTCCTCTTTTCAGGAGGGGGAAGGTGAGAGATATATATGATCTTGGCGAAAATCTGCTGCTTGTGGCAACGGACAGAATTTCCGCATACGATGTCATCATGGGGAAGGCGGTACCCGAAAAAGGGAAACTGCTTACCAGGATATCCCTTTTCTGGTTCGACGTGATGGCATCTCTAGTACCCAATCATGTTGTTGAAAGTGACGTTTCCCGATTTCCTGAGAATTGTCAACCATATGCGGATCAGCTCAAAGACAGGAGCATGCTGGTAAAAAAAGTCAAGCCCCTGCCGGTTGAATGTATCGTGAGGGGATACATATCCGGTTCCGGGTGGAAAACCTATCAGCAAGATGGCACTGTTTGCGGTATCACACTGCCGAAGGGGCTCAAAGAGTCCGACAAACTGCCGGAACCAATCTTTACGCCGTCCACCAAGGGTGAGGTTGGTGAACATGATGAAAATATTTCATTTGAAGAAGTCGTCGGACTCATAGGAAAAGAACGGGCCGAACAGATAAGAGATATAAGCCTTGCAATTTATAAAAAAGGCGCGGAACTTGCCGACGCCAAAGGGATCATCATTGCCGATACCAAGTTTGAATTCGGCCTTGACGGAAATCGTCTCCTATTGATCGATGAAGTCCTGACGCCTGATTCCTCTCGCTTCTGGCCAAAATCCGGTTATGTTCCGGGCGGCCCCCAGCCCAGTTTCGACAAGCAGTATCTCAGGGATTACCTCAATTCAATAGATTGGGACAAGGAGCCGCCGCCACCAGAGCTCCCGGAAGAAGTCATCGAAAATACACGACGCAAATACAAGGAAGCCCTTGACATCCTGGTGGGCGTATAAATCCCTTCGACCCTTTTACGAGATAATCCGATTTGCATGTCAGAGAACAATCGATACACCTGAGCGCCATTGATACGGATGACGATTTTTACCGGATCTCCGGGATAAAACGCATGGACGCCCTTGTTGAATCGATCCGGAACATCGGGCTTGTCAATCTTCCCGTGCTTCAAATAAAAGCAGAAACATACCGCATTGTGTGCGGTTTTAAAAGAATACGTGCATGCGGCATTCTCGGAATGGAGAAAATCCATTGCAGGGTGATTGACCGTTCCACTTCGGAAATCGACTGCCTGAAACTGGCCATAGCGGACAATACGATGGCTTCAAAGCCCGGTATTCTTGAAGAAGCCCGTGCTGTAACAAAACTGTGGTCCTTATGCGCCCCTGAAGGGGATCTGCCCGGTATTGCCAGACCGCTGGGTATTGATGTAAATATGGATCTTGCTGAAAAATACCGCGTGCTTTGCTCATTGCCGGAAAGACTGCATCATCTTGTAGAAAACAATGTGATTTCGATGAAAATCGCCATCGAACTTGGATCATTTGGGGAGGGTGATTTGCTGGTTATGGCAAACCTGTTTGAAACTCTTCGGCCGACTGCAAGTCAACAAAAAGAGATTCTTTCCAATCTCAGAGCGATATCCGCAGTGATGAATACCCGTATTGCCGATCTGCTTGAATTGCCGGGTATATGTGATGTCCTGGTGAGCCAGGAGGTTGACCGTAAGCTGAAAATCCGGATCTTGCGATGGGAGATCCGAAAGATTCGTTACCCCCATATCGCCCGCTTTGAATCCCGTTTTTATCAAAATCTTGGAAAATTAGGCCTGATGCAAGGCGTTTCCCTTGTCCCGCCGCGGGATTTTGAAAGTACTGTTTATACATTTTCCATTGATTTCGAGAATACTGCAGAACTCGGGCGGAAAACCGACTGGCTGAAACAACTCTGTGAAAGCAGGGAACTCAGGTCCCTTTTATATCGTGAAATTGAAGATACGTAAGGTTTATGTTGATCGGGAAGTCGCAGACTTCCCGGAAACAATGGATATATGCCGGCGGATTGACCGTCCGGTGCAATATGTCGAGGATACGGAAAGTATTTTTCGATATATCAATTCAAACAGGGATCCCCAATCCGCGGGGAAGCATTCCTTGCTTCTTACTCGCAACAAGGGCGATTTTATCAGAAAGTGCCCGGGCACAACCCATTATACCTGCTGCAATTACCACATATTGCATATCGGCTCCTACTGCAGTATGGACTGCGCTTACTGTATTTTGCAGGCCTATTTTCATCCCCCCCTGCTTACGTTTTTCATGAACCAAAAGGAGATGGAAAAAGAACTCAACGTGCTTTTTTCCTCCCGAAATGTTTATCGGCTCGGAACCGGAGAGTTTACCGACAGTCTCATATGGGAGGACATATCGCCAGTTGCGGCACGCCTCATACGCCTGTTCGCCGGTCAGGAAAGAGCCGTGCTGGAACTGAAAACAAAAACCGCATCCGTAAATCACCTGCTTGGTGTTGACCACGGGGGCAATACCATTATGAGCTGGTCATTAAATACGGAAACGATCATTAAAGAACAGGAACGCGGTACAGCCTCATTAGACGACCGTATAACCGCAGCTGCCGATTGCTGCACCCATGGATACCCCGTTGCTTTTCATTTTGATCCCATGATCTGGTACCAGGGGTGTGAAAAAGAATATAGCCATGTCGTCGAGAAGCTCTTCAGCCGAATCCTCCCGTCGGATATCGTTTGGATCAGCCTGGGTTCCTTTCGTTTCATGCCGCAGCTGCATGAAATTATCGAAAAGCGCTTTCCTCGGTCCCATATCGTACATGGCGAGTTTATAAGAGGGCTGGATGGAAAAATGCGATACTTCAAACCGTTGAGAATTTCCCTGTATCGCTCCATAGTAAAAAAAATAAGAAAAATTGCACCGAACGTCACCCTGTATTTCTGTATGGAAGACGATGAGGTGTGGAACAAGGTGCTCGGATATACACCCTCTGCGTATGGAGGCTTGTCGAATATTCTGGATGTGAGCGCTGCCGCGCATTGCAATCTATCCATATAATCTAACACCCTCTGGCGGCGTTGTGAGGCTCTTCAAAATGCTCACATATTACGTATATGTTCCGCTTTTTCATCGCCACGCCTTGCCAGCGGGCGCGATCTTTTTTTTTTGAGATAGCTTGTAATTATTGCATTCTTGTATAGACACGAAAAATATTCCCACAGAATATGGGCCCGTAGGGGCAC
>JAABUA010000049.1 GCA_011389515.1 Desulfobacteraceae bacterium | reverse complement strand
GATCTGTATGCCGATGACCATGGTAACAGGGCGCCCTGCGGCAAAATCCTTCAAAAAGACCGACAGCCGCTTTGCGGCATCGAGATTGTGGGCGCCGTCAATGATGATGGTCGGTTTTGTGGGAAGTATTTCAAGCCGTCCAGGCCATTTCACCCCGGAAAGGCCCGCCCGGATGTTGTTTTCCGAGATATCGGCCTTGTCTCCCATCAGGATTTCGGATGCGGCAATGACCACCGCGGCATTGTCCGCCTGGTGCGCCCCGGCCAATGCGGTCTGGACGTCCTTGTAATCATGATCGATGCCGTAATATGAAAACATTGCCGGAAACCGTTGTTTCGGGTTTCTGCGAATGCAGAAATCTTCCCCTAACCGGTAAAAGGGCGCCTTTCGTTCCACGGCAATACGCCGTAACACTTCGACCGCGGATTTCTGTCGGGCGGCGGTGACCACCGGCGTGTTGCTTTTGATGATCCCCCCTTTTTCATAAGCAATCTTTCCGATGGTATTTCCCAGGTAAGAACTGTGCTCTTTTGAGATGTTGGAGATAATCGATATTTCCGGGGAGAGTACGTTTGTTGCATCGAGGCGGCCGCCCATGCCGGTTTCGATGACCGCCCACTGGACATTTGCCTTTGCAAAGGCATAAAGGGCCATTGCGGTGGTGTATTCGAAAAAGGTGGGTTCCCTGTCGCCCATATGGACCTGCGTAATGGCTTTGTGGGCGTCGATAACATCGTCGTCGTCGATTTCAACGCCGTTTATGCAGATTCTTTCATTGAAGCGGATAAGATGGGGAGATGTATAGAGCCCTGTTTTGTATCCGGCGTCTTTGAGGATGGCAGCCAGGGATGCGGCAATCGATCCCTTGCCGTTGGTGCCGGCAACATGAATGCTGGAAAACGTCTGCTGCGGGTTTCCAAGGCCGTTTAAGATGTTTTCAATGACATCCAGGCCGAGCTTGATGCCGAAGCGCCGGAGGCTGTACATCTCTTTCAAGCATTGTTCGTATGTCATTTGTATCTGCCTGTTTTTTTTGTTCTTACAAATCTTGACGACTTCGTAAAAAGCCCAATATCTGCGTTGCGAGCAATCTTTGAAGAATCTCACGTACGCATAAGTACTATCAATTCTTCAAAAATTGCTCGCGCCTTGATCTTGAACTTTTTACAAAGCCGTCTGAAAACGACTTTTTACGAGTCCATCATTTTTGATGAACCGTAAAAATCATTTTCAGACCAGTGCCCTTTCACAGCTTGCACCCGTAATATCCGGAGGAAATAAACAATATAGCCGGTGGCTGAAAGCCACCGGCTATATTCACATGCCCCGCCAGAGCGTTAAATTTTTAATGACGCCTTTGCTTCCCACCCTTAATTTTTAGTTGCTTAAACGTAATGGAGCAAAAATGGAGATGAAGGAAGGAGCAGCATTCCGGTTAAAACGCAAACGCAATTCCTGCCCCGCCGAAGAAATTCACATCCTGCCCGCCGCCGGCTTTGACATCCGGCAGTACATCATCGTCAATGGCATCCGTATATCCTATGGCGGCGGAAGCGGAAATCATGTCGGTGATGTCATACCCCATTCCCAGTGTGAGCGTATATTCATGAAACCCGGCGTCCCCGCTGGCAGACACATCGCTGCCCGCATAACCGGCGGAAGCGCTGGAATCTATGTTCAGCCCGGAATCCAGCGACATGCCATAGCTGACATATGTGTTCAAATAATAATCTTCTACCTCGTCGAAATCATAATACCCGGTAATGCCTGTGGCAAACCCTTCGGCAGGCGCCATACTCACATCCAGAAATACTTCCCGGGTGCCCGGAGCTCCTCCGATATCGGTGGTGGGAAAAAGGTATTCGATGTATCCCGCGGTCAACCCCACCGGCCCCGCATCAATGCTATAGGTAAGCGTCAGGTCGATTTCGGAAAACTCCCCGCTGTCCAGCGTGTCGTCATAATCTCCCACATCCAGGTTTCCCCACACGTTCAACCCGAAATTGCCGGCTGCCACGTCCACACTTGGCTGCACCACCATGCCGTCATTAAATGTAATGCCCCGCCATACATAAGCGGAATTCACATCAACGCCGGCGGTTACGTCCGCTCCCGCGGCAGTTCCTGCACTCAATAAGATGACTGCCAGAAAAAGTAACACCATCGATTTGCGCGATTTCATTTGCTGCTCCTTTCAATAAATATTGTTGGGGAAAAAATTGTTTATTGATAATTGGTATTGCAGCAGCCGTGCCATTTACGAAAAAAAACCAGAAAATAAAATTAAATAATAATATCAATGAATTATAAATTAATCGTGTTTTGATGGCAAAGGGAAGTTTTTACATTTTTGTCATTCTCATTTTCAAACCACTACATTTTTGAAGTTTGATTTTACCTGGCAATGACGTTAAGGTGGGATTTCAGAGGGAAAGGTGTCGGAAAACATGGCGTGATTCTTTTGCTACCTCACAATCGACTTGCGAGTGCATTATTCATGATCCAGGCGATATGAAACAAATAGCGCGAAATTGTTTTATCCGGAAAAAACCGATAGCCCGCTGCGCAGGGCGGCTTCGGCTTCCCGCACCATCCGCTCTACCAGTTCGGCCACGGTGGGAATGTCGCTGATGCGGCCCACGGATTGGCCGATGGTGAGCATGGCCTCTTCGGCATTGCCGTCCTGCCAGACCTGGCGGGCCCGTTCGCCGGAGATCAGGGGCAGCAGCTCGGAAAGGTCGCCGCCTTCGGCTTCGATTTTGGCGATTTTTTCCATGATCTCGTTTTTCAGGGCGCGCACCTGTAGCCCGAACCCCGCCAGCAGTGTCTGGAGTTGAAGGGCGGTATCGGCCTCGGTTTTTTCCACGAGCACCTTGTAGATATTGGGGTGCACGCCGCTGTCCTTTGTGGCCAGAAAACGGGTGGCCATCATCACGCCGTCGGCCCCAAGGGCCAGGGCTGCGGCCAGGCTCCGGCCGTCGGCCATGCCGCCGGCAGCGAGCAGGGGAATATTTACGGCTTCCCGGACCTTGGGCACCAGCACCATGGTGGAAACATTGTCCTTGTGGGGAAACCCGCCTTCTTCAAACCCGGCGATGGTGACCGCGTCATAGCCCACTTTTTCCGCATGAACGGCGTGTTTGACCGTGCCGACCTTGTGGAGGACCTTGACCCCGGCATCTTTGGCCATGGGAATGAATTCCCTTCCCAGGAAGGTGTCCACCGGCGCCCCGGCGATTTCAATGGCCGTAACCTTTTTTTCGCAGCAGACCCGGAAAAAGTCCTGGAGCAGCTCCACCGGCAGGCGGATGGACGGCATGGTGGTGATGTTGACGATAAACGGCTTGTCCGTGAGTTTCCGGGTCTGGTCGACGGCCGCGCGGAGATCATCGGCTGCGTTATAATTGCCGGAAGTGAGATTCCCCATGGCGCCGGTGTTGCTGATGGCCGCTGCCAGTTCAGGCTTGGCGATCCAGAGCATGCCGCCGCACTGGATAGGGTAGTCAATGCCGAACAGTTCGGTGATGCGGGTCTTCATTTGTGGCTCCTTTAACAAAAGATGAGGTGTCGGCCTCCGTAAAAAAGCAGGATGCATAAAAGGGTCATAACCGGTATGGATAGGGAATTCAAGGCGTTTTGTTTTTTTTCAATTCTTTGCCTCGTAGGGGCACCCCTTGCGGGTGCCCAGATTCCGGGCACCCGCAAGGAGTGCCCCTACGGGCCCATATTTCTTAAGAATATTTGTCATATCTATGCAGGAATGTAAAATTTAGAACCTATCTCAAATTATCTTTCGGCCCAATATCTTTGTTGGCGTTTTATTTCCAATCATCGAAATACTCGAGAGAATGTCAAGTGAAATAGAATTCAGCATGTTTTATTGACGACGCCATCTTGATGGCATATTCTGACATCAGAATGATGGCAATTAATATACCGGTGTGAGGTGTCTGTATGAAACCAATAACAATCCGCGGTATTGAACCTGAAGTAGCTGAAAAATTAAAGCAAACTGCAAGTTTGCAGGGGAAAAGCACAAACCGGTTGGTGCTTGATATGATAAAAAAAGATCTCGGTTTTGAAAAAGAGAAAAAATTTTCCCGGCGGTACCATGATCTTGATGGTTTGTTCGGAAAATGGAGTGAAGATGAATTTCAAAAAATCAGCAATGCGATCGAGCAGGAAAGAAAAATCGATCCGGAACTCTGGTCATGAATAAAATATTAATGAACAAATGATAAACATTTCCGTTTCAAAAAAAAAAGAGGGCGGGGAAGATGGCGGAATGGACCGAAGACGAAGTGAAAAACAAGGCGCTCATGGCCCCTTGCGGCCTGTATTGTGGCACCTGTGCAGTGTATATCGCGACGCGGGACAACAATGAAAAGTTTAAGGCCGTCATGGGAAACCTCTACGGCTCTAAACCGGAAGAGACCGAATGTCTGGGCTGCATGCAGCCGGACCCGCCGAAAAAGCTGTATGCCATCTGCCAGTTGTGCGAGATCCGGGATTGCATCCAATCCAGAAGATATTACTCCTGCCATCAATGCGATGATTGGCCCTGCGGGATCATTGAAAAATTTCCTTTATCCACCGGCGCCCGGGTGATGAAGCGAACGATTCCCATATGGCGGGAAAAAGTTGCGGCGCTGGGGGATGAAGCAGGAAGTGAAGCGTGGGCACGTTCTGAGTGCGAACGCTATCATTGCCCGTCGTGCGGTTCACCGCTGTTTCGGGGCGCACAGCGGTGCCGGGCCTGCAAGGCAGACGTGGCTGATGCGCTGGACGGGACGCTTGCGTTCACGGCGCCTTAATAAACAGAAGCGACCCATTGAAGATGACCTTCCAGTAACCTTTTTACAGGGTTGTTATAATGGTAGAAATAGATCAAAAAATTGAAAAAATCAGGAAGTCAAACTTTTTCAAAGATTTTTCCGTTGGATGCGGAACCCTTGTGCTGCTTGGTATTTTGATATTTGTCGTCATTCCGCTCATTGCTATTGCCTTCAGAATTGCCCTATGGCTCGCGGTTCCGGTGGTCGTCGTCGCTTTGATTGTCTTTTTCGTGGCGCTTCTGGGACGCTTTGTTTCAAAGACAAGAAAACATTGGTGAACCGCTTTCCCCTCCGCTGAAAGGACGACATGGTGTATCCATGCCGTCTTTTTTATTATGAACAAATCGGAATTCCTGAATTTTTGGGCGCAAGAGATACCTGTTGCGGCTGCTGCGCGGGATGCGTATGTTTTTTTAATGGATTATCACGGCAGGGGCAGGTACGGAAAATTCAAGAAAGGATGAAATCATGGCGGAAAAAATAAAACATTACCAGATGTATATCAACGGAAAATTCGTTGATGCGGTGAGCGGGGAGACGATGACGGCTGTCTGTCCGGCGGATGGGAAAGTGATCGCCACTTTTCCGAAAGGGGGGGCGCAAGATGTCGACAAAGCCGTCAAAGCAGCGAAAAAGCTGTTTGAAAACAGTCTTTGGGGGAAAGACCATGCCAGCCAGGACCGGGGGGATCTGCTTCGCAATATCGCCATCGGCATCCGGGAAAAAATGGATGAACTGGTCGAAACCGAGGTGCTCGACTCCGGAAAAACCATTACCGATGTTTCCCTGGTGGATGTTCATTATGCCGCGGATTGCTTCGAGTATTATGCCAACCTGGCAAACCAGATTTACGGCGAAGTGATTCCCGTGCCGGGGGACGTTATGGATATCGCCGTCCGCGAACCCCTTGGCGTCTGCGCGGCCATTGCCGCATGGAACTATCCGATCATGTTTGCCGCCTGGAAGATTGCGCCCTGTCTTGCCGCGGGAAATACGATCCTATACAAACCTTCCTCTGAAACATCCCTTTCCGCCCTGGCGCTTGCAAAAATTATTGAAGCAGCCGGCGCTCCGGCAGGGGCCGTAAATATCGTCACCGGCCCCGGGTCGGACATCGGCAGCGCCATCTGCCACCATGAAGATATCGCCAAAATTTCCTTCACCGGATCAACGAAAGTCGGAAAGAAAGTGATGCAAATGGCCTCCTCAACCATGAAAAAGGTAACCATGGAGCTGGGCGGCAAATCCCCCAATATTATTTTTGATGACATTACCAACCTGGATGCCGTGGTCGGGGCCGCACTTATGGGCATATATTTCAACGCCGGCCAGACATGCATTGCAGGGAGCCGGGTATATGTCCATGAAAACATTTATGAAGAATTTAAAAAAGAACTTGTCCGCCGTGTGGGCCTTATTCGTGTGGGTCATGGCATGGACTGGGAGAGCCGCGTCGGCGCGATTATCAACGAGTCCCAATTGCGTGCGGTTCTCGACCTGATTGAAACGGGAAAGCAGGAAGGGGCCGGGCTGCTCATCGGCGGCAATCGCCTGACCGACGGGGACCTGGCCAAGGGGTTTTTTATCGCACCGACGGTGTTTGAATGTGATCATGATGATTATACCATCGTGAAAAAAGAAATTTTCGGCCCCGTGCTGTGCCTTATGAAATTCTCGGAGGAAGAGGAGGTCATCCGGCGGGCCAACGACACGAAATACGGCCTCGCGTCTGCCGTCTGGACAAACAATATCAAGCGCGCGTTCCGCGTCGCAAGGGGGCTCAAAGCCGGCCAGGTATGGATCAATCAGTATCTCATCCTCAGCAATTTCGCACCCCACGGCGGGTACAAGCAAAGCGGTTTCGGCAAGGACCTCAGCAAATATGCCCTTGATCATTATACGCAGATAAAAAACATCTACGTGGAGCTCTGTGATGATGACGCCTATATTTCGACGTTCGAATAGAACCTCCGGCGATCTTGAACCCGAATCCGGATGTTGAGATGGCGTTGCGGGATGCCGCAGATATTTTTTTCAACTTTTTTTCAGCGATTTTGACCTAGGTCAAGGTTCTTCTTACCTTTATGGCATACAAAGAAATCAAACCACGCATTTCATTGCGGAATTTTTCTTTACCCATAACAGGCGGAGGTATTTCAAATGCTGAAAAAAACAGAAGTGTTCAAGGAAAACGATTTTTCCGATAAGCAGTTTAAGAAGCTGCTTGTGCATGATTCCCCCTATTTCAAGATCATCAATTTCAATTTCAAGGCCGGCCAGGAGCTGCCGGTTCATTCCCACGACATCGAAGGGCAGTTGAGCATAACGATCCTGGAAGGCACCGGCGAGTTTCTGGGTAAAGACGGCGCAACAATACCCGGCGCCACCGGTGACGTACTGGTGTCCGATATCAGCGAGCCGCACGGCATCCGGGCAACAACGGACATGCGCGTGCTGGTGACCATCGCACCCCCCATTTGATAAGGGAAGGTCCTTTTTTTGTAAACCCTGAAGCAACAGGAGGAACCCAATGAACAAGCGAAAAATAACAGAAGGCGTGGCCCTGCTTGGCGCGGTCGACTGGAGCCGTCGTCTTTTTGATTCACTGATCCCGCTTCCGGATGGCACGTCGTATAACGCCTACCTGGTATCCGGCAGCGAAAAGACCGTTTTGTTAGACAGCGTGGACCCCGCCATGGTGGACGTGCTGTTGGGTCAGCTGGCCGATGTTCCGAAAATCGACTATATCGTCTCCCACCATGGCGAGCAGGACCATTCGGGATCGATCCCCCATGTTCTGGAGAAGTACCCGGATGCAAAAGTGATCTGCAGTACCAAGGCCAAAAGCATGCTCATGGACCTGCTGCATATCCCGGAAGGATCCTTTCAGGTGGTGGAAGACGGTGAAACCCTGTCTCTGGGGGACAAGACCCTTACCTTCATATACACGCCCTGGGTTCACTGGCCGGAAACCATGGTGACCTGGCTGGAAGAAGATAAGATCCTTTTTTCCTGCGATTTTTTCGGGTCCCATATCGCCACGACCGAGATGTTCGTGACCGACAAGTGCCGCGTATATGAGGCGGGCAAGCGGTATTTCGCAGAGATCATGATGCCTTTCCGAAATATCATCGAAAAGGACCTGGAAAAGATAAAAGACTACGACATCGGCATGATTGCGCCTTCCCACGGCCAGATCTACGACGATCCAAAATGGATCATGGACGCCTGGCACGACTGGGTGTACGCGCCGCCGAAAAACCTGGTGGTCCTGCCGTACGTCTCCATGCACGAAAGCACTCACCGGATGGTGGACCGTTTGGTGTCTTCCCTGGTGGACAACAATGTGGAAGTGGAACTGTTTGATCTTACAGTAACCGATATCGGAAAGCTGGCCATGGCGCTGGTGGATGCCGCCACCGTCGTCGTTGGCACCCCAACGGTTCTTGCCGGACCGCACCCCCTGGCGGTGTACGCGACGTTTCTGGCCAATGCCCTGCGCCCCCGGATCAAGTACCTTTCCATTGTCGGTTCATACGGATGGGGCGGCAAGACGATTGAAACGCTCTCCGCCATGATCCCTAACCTCAAGGTAGAGGTAATCGACCCCGTGCTGTGCAAGGGTCTGCCCACAGACAGCGTTTATGAAGCCTTAGACAAAATGGCGGCGGCCATTTCCGAGAAACACAGAGAGCAGGGGTTTACATAAATCGTTTTTTTGCCGGTTTTTTTCCTGGAGATCGCCGGGGCGGGGCTTCTTTTTCACCGTGGGCTTCGTAATTGAAGTCCGGCAGAATCTGCCGTTCCACCTTTGACCCGATTACCCGATCGATGGCGCGAACCATCTGTGCGTCCTCCTCGGTGATCATGGTAAATGCGTCGCCCGTGTGCGTAGCGCGCCCGGTGCGGCCGATGCGATGGATATATGCATCTGCGGTATTGGGAATGTCATAATTGATCACGTGGGAAACGTTGGCAATATCGATGCCGCGTGCGGCAATGTCCGTGGCCACAAGGATCTGGTAGGTTCCGTCCCGAAATCCGTTGATGGCATCCTGGCGCCGGTTCTGGGAAAGGTTGCCCTGGAGTGATGCCGTCCGGTAGCCGGCCCGGCTGAGTTGCTCCCCTAAACGTTTTGCCCGGTGCTTGGTACGGGTGAACACAAGGATCGAATCGGTTTTGGTCTGCTGAAGCAGCTTGAGCAGCAGCGGCGTCTTCTGGTGCTGTGCAACGGGGTAAAGCGCATGGGAAACGGTTTCGGCCGGTGCGGTGATCCCCACTTGCACGGTCACCGGATGGGTCAGGCTTTCACCTGCCAGGTTCCGGATTTCTGTGGGCATCGTGGCCGAAAAAAGTAGGGTCTGGCGCTTTGCCGGGATTTGTTTCAGGATGCGCCGGATGTCCGGCAGAAATCCCATGTCGAACATGTGGTCGGCCTCGTCCAATACCAGCACCTCAAGGTTCGAAAGTCTGACCGTTTTGCGGCCGATGTGGTCGAGGAGCCGGCCGGGGCAGGCCACGATGATATCGGCTTTGCCGGCGGACTTTATTTGCGGGCCGATGGCGACGCCCCCGTAAATGGCAATACTTCTCAGGCCTGTTTTTTTCCCCATTATCGTTATGGCCTCGTGTATCTGTTCGGCCAGCTCCCGGGTAGGAGCAACGATCAGGGCCCGTGTGGTTCCCCGTTTGCCTTCGATCAGCCTGTGTAAGATCGGCAGCACGAAAGCGGCTGTTTTGCCGGTGCCGGTCTGGGCCAGGCCCATGACGTCTTTTCCGGCCATGACCGATGGGATTGCCTGGGTCTGGATGGGGGTTGGAGAAGTGTATCCGGCGGCGGTTACGCCCGCCGCGACAGCGGAATGGAACTTGAATGTCTGAAAACTCATAAAACCTCTTTTGTGAATGGTATAAAAAAAGCCCCGGAATTGTTCCGGGGCTTACGTTGTTCGTTAATTGTCCAGGAAATTACGCTATGAGAGATAATACGGATTAAAAAGGCATCTGTCAATGCAACTCTTTATTTTCCCCCTTCCGCTAATCCTGGAGGGGGATGGCAACCACCGGAATCTTTGATTCTTTCAAGACTTTGCTGGTGGTCGTTCCGACAATTTTATGCAGCAGGCCGCGTCCGCGAGAGCCCATGACAATGATGTCACAGTTTTTTTCTTTTGAGGTTGCGATGATTTTTTCAACAGGATCTCCGAACAAAACAATCACTTCATCGCTTACAGCCGACGCGCCGTACTGGCCGGCCCTGGCGTTTTCTGAAAATTGGGACAGTATATCACGAACGATCACATTATCGCGCCTTTTGCCGCTGAGCGTTTCCCGGGTTTCCCGGACATGATCCGTCTTTATGGCTTTCCACTGCTCCTCCTGCAGCAGAGCTTTCAGCGATGGTTTTATCGCCTGATAATCTTCCATGACATGTAAAATGATTAGTTTTGCATTGTAGGCGTTGGCAAGGCTGGCTGCGTAGGAAAAGGCATAGAGGGCCGTGTCTGAAAGATCCGTTGTGTAGAGGATAGTTTTAATGTCGATTTTTTTGATTTTCATGGGATTATTCTCCTGTTTTGGTTGTAGACAGCCTTCCTTACATCTTCTTTACCATGGGGAGCAGGAAGAGCATAGTGTAAATTTTATTTTTACGCTTACTTAAAATCTAATGAAAAGCGTTTGGTTTTTCACCAGAATGTTGTAAAATGATTTTTTCCAAAGTTAAAAAAATGATTTTTATTCGGGATGAAGGTTTTACGGACGCGATGATTGATCCCGAAAAAACGACATTCAAACAAGCGGATGGGCTGAAAGACCCTTTTGAGATAGGTCGTATAATTTGCAGCCGACGTTCCACCTGTAAACGATAGGATGGAAACAATGGATAGCCAGAAAAACACCACCCTTACCGCCGAGAAGCGAAAGCACCGCCGCATAAGCACTTTAAATGAAATCGAGTATATTCTGTTGGATAAAAACGGGGAAGAAGTTACCCAGGGAAAAGGGCGAACGCTGAACCTCAGTCAAAGCGGTGCGCTGCTGGAAACAAGAAAACCCTTGAACGGTGCGTTTATTATTCTCATCACCCTCGACATAGAGGGGAATCGCGTGAAAGCCAAAGGCAGCGTGGTCCATACCCATGAATCTGACAAACCGGGGTTTTATATGACCGGCATCAGATTTGTAGGATCAACACAGGAGCAGACAAACGCTATTGTTGCATTTGTAAAAGCCTACTATCGCAATAAACACTCGGTGAAAGTGTTTGTGCAGCCTGACAGCATCGCGACCATATACTGCCGCCATTGCAACAAAACCAAAGAAATGGATGTTTCCAGGTTTAAGGGGCATATGGACGTCAGGCTCAAATGCTCCTGCGGAAATGTTTCGAAAATCCAGCTGGAGTTCCGGGGGCAGTTCCGGAAAAAAACGGATTTGATGGGATATTTCAAAGTAGTCGATAAGGAAGGAAACCCGGTTGACGCTGGTGTTATGGCGGTCGTTGAACTGTCCCGGAAAGGCGTGCGTATGGAATATAAGGATTTTCCCCGTGCCCTTCAGGTCGGGGACATGATCAACATACGATTCAACCTTGACGACAAGAATCAATCCCTCGTGGACAGAAATGTAATCGTAAAGAACATTGACCCGCCCTTTGTTGGAGCAGCGTTTCACCGCGCCACCGATACGGACAGCGTTATCGGGTATTATCTGATGAAGTAACGTCCGTAAAAGGGGATCGGATTGTTTTCATTATGCAAAAATCCCGAAGCCGGTACGAAAAGGCTTCGGGATTTTTGCATATTTGGCGTGCTTCGATTTTGAGAGAGGTTCTAATTGCCGGAGCCATATTCATAATTCATGATCTCGGTGTCCCGCAGAAACGTATTGGCCACTTTGTTTTTTTCCATCCTGTCAAAGATCATCGAGTTGGCGCCGAATTCAAGGGAGCGGGCATCGTATCCCAATAGCCGCAGATACCCGGAAACATAAGCGCTGGTCTGTCCGGTGAAGCAGTAAAGGACATTGGGTTTATCCGTGGACAGCGTCAGCAGGTCGTTTTCGCTTCTGAACGGCTGCGTGCCGGGGGGATAGTTGACTGCACCGGGGATGTGACCCTGCTCAAGGTACAGTTCGGTGGGCCAGTAATTGATGATATAGTATCCGCCATTGGAATATGAATCGCTGAACAGGCGGTCATGCGAGATCATGATCGTATCGGAGCCTTCGGCAAAAAGTTTTTCGAGCCGCACTTCGAGAATTTCTTCCGGGTCTGTCATGCCGGTATGAATCTGGGGCAGCGGACCCGGTTCGCTTTTAGGCGGTGATTCTGTATGTACGAATTCCGGTATGCGCTGGCTGCCTATTTTTGTCAGCCAGGCCCCCTCTGCAAAAACGTAGGACCATGCGCTCATCCCCCATTTCAGGGATTTGACGTTGGCGTACCCGGCCGCCCGGAGCAACGAGGCCAGATAGGCGGTGGACTGACCGTCGCAGCTGATCAAAACAATGTTTTCATAGGCATCCGCATTGATGCTTTTCACGTGCTTGTATACATTACGTTCGTTTACGTGTGCGGCCCCTTTAATATGACCAACGGCGAAATCTTCGGGAGAGCGGACATCGATCAGGTACAGGCTGTCCGGGCGGGTGAGCAGTTCCAGCCTCAAATTCTGCGCGGTGATGACAAAGGAACCGCCGGTATGCAGATAATCCCGTTCAGTTTCAAAAAAATTGAGCAAAATCTTTGTTTCTAGGTTAGGCTCCGGTTGCTGCTTCATAACCGCGCATCCCGAGGCCATTACCAGCAGTGTGACACCTATCAGACCAATCCAAAGCAAGCTTTTTCTGATATTTTTCATCATATTCACCCCATGCGTTACGTTTTTTTGTTTGGTTTTACCTGCTTTCGCTCCACGTTCGGAAGTATGCTCCCGGTTTTTCAAAACCGTTTGCGAGTATGCCAGATTATTATAATTCCGATATGCGTGTGGCGCAAATTTTGCCCCGTTCTTTCAAAACAATATGTTACAAAGTTTGGCTTGTGGATGCCGGATACGGCAAGAGGAGGGGAACTAAAATTCAGGATCAGCCTGGTATTCTTCCCTGGCCCGTTAAATGCATCATTATAAAGATTTCCGGTGGCTCTGGCAAGACGTAAAGAAAACGTTGTAAAGAAAACGTAAAAACAACACCTAAATCTATGCTCAACCATCTCTTGGATGATAGAGGGGACATAGGAGCGTCCGCATATAGTCATCCTATTCGCCCTTTGCCTTTTGCAAGAAGATAGAGAATCTGCTATTAAAACTTGAATACGTATAGCTTTTTTCACTTCAGGCAGGGAGGAGAGCATGACAGACCGTAACCGAACAAACAGTTTCCCATCACCCTTGGAAGGGATCACGGTTCTTGAATACGGGGTATTCCATGCCGGTCCGGGGGCCGGGGCTATCCTCGGGGACATGGGTGCAAAGGTAATCAAAATCGAATCGGGCATTGGAGACCCGGAACGCTACTGGACCCGGATTGCAGATGTGGATATGTCAGTGGAGGACGGGGAAAGCCTCATGTTTGAGGTTTCCAACCGGAACAAGAAAGGGATCTACCTGGATATCAAAACGGACTCCGGAAGGGAGGTTTTCCATCGGCTTCTCAAGCGTTCGGACGTATTTATGACAAACCTCCGAAAATCTACCCGCCATAAACTTCAGATTGATTACGCCAGTTTACGGCCGGTCAATGAGAAGCTGATCTATGCCGGGGTTTCCGGTTATGGGGCCGAAGGGCCTATGAGCGACATGGGCGCCTTTGATCCCCTGGGACAGGCCGTCTCCGGACTGGCATTTGTCACCGGAACCGAAGATCCGGTCCTGATGCATCTTGGCGTACTTGACCAGGCCACAGCCATTGCCACCAGCCACGCCATCCTTTCTGCCCTGCTTGTCCGCGAACGCCAGGGTTTTGGACAGGAAGTTCATGTTTCCCTCTACAGCGCAGCCCTCTGGCTCCAGCATCCGAATCTGGTATTAAACAGCATTTTAGGGATCAACCCCTGTCTTCGCACGACCCGCACGGCGCATTCCCCGCTTAGAAACCGCTTCAAATGCAAGGACGGTGGATGGATCATGGGAACACATCACCCCGAAGAGAAATATTGGGCCACGTTCTGTCGTCTAACCGGCGTAGAAGATCTTCTGGATGATCCCCGATACACGGACGATGCGGCCCGTCCCATTCCAGGCCCGGAACTGATGGCCCGATGCGATGCCGTCATGGCCACCCGAAACAGGGATGAGTGGATTGAAACCTTCCTTAAAGGGGGTCTGATGTTCTGCCCGGTCCGTCGGATCAGTGAAATCAAAAACGAGCCCCAGGCCCTTGCCAATAAGTACATGCAGTCCTTTTCCCATCCCAGATATGGCGAGGTGATGCTTCCGGGCTTTCCGGTAGCCTTTTCCCAGTGCCGGGCAGAGACCCGCATGCCTGCACCGGCTATGGGGGAGCACACCGAAGAGATATTGACCGAGGCAGGTTACTCACGAAAAGAAATTGAGGCGCTCAAAGCGGCCGGAATCGTCCGGCAGAAAAACAAACCTGATGTGCGACAAGCGTAAACGGCTTGATTAACCTATTAACACACGGAGGAACGGATGAATATTACTGATGCCATTAAAAACAGAAAAAGCATTCGAGGATTTAAAAAGGACCCGGTGGATCGGAAGATCATCGAAGCTATCCTGGAGACGGCGGCTTATGCCCCGTCTGCCATGAACTCTCAACCGTGGGAGTTTATCGTCATTGCAGGGGATGTGCTCGATAAGATACGCGAAGGAAATATTAACAGCCTTAGAACAGGGGCTTCCGGCGGTCCCGAGCACACAACAGCGCAATGGCCAAAGGATAGCATCTATCGGACCAGGCAGGTCGATCTGGCCAAACATCTCTTTTCGTTGATGGATATCAAAAGGGAGGATGCAGAAAAGCGGATGGCCTGGCTGGAGCGCGGATTTCGCCTCTTTGACGCACCTGCCGCTGTGATTATCGCAACAGACCGGATGCTTGGCGAATCATCGCCGCTGCTTGATGTCGGCGCGGTGATGCAGAATATCTGCCTGGCGGCCCTCGAATACGGCCTTGGAACCTGCATCGCAGACCAGGGCGTTTTTTTTCCGGATGTGATCAGGCAGCACATCAATATTGATGAAAACAAGTTCATCATTATCTCGATCGCCCTCGGATATCCGGATCCTCAATTTCCGGCCAACCAGGTGGAAAGCGGTCGAATGCCTTTGTCAGAAAATACCACCTGGCTCGGATTTGAATAAAAATTCGTGCCCATGCTCCTGCGTGGAAACGATAATGCCTGCCCACCAGCAGGTTTGGTGCCACAGGACAGCCACAGGACGAGGACAAGCGATATGCAATAATCCCAAAATATCAGCGGATATAAATTAAAGGAGTTGGTAAATAAAACAGGCAGTCACTGTTTTATTCGGGGCAAGCGCCCCCGAAACCTTTACTCATTTCAAGTTTCAGCCCGTACCGGCGCTTTCCGGTTGGAAGGCCAGTACGGGCTTCGAATCGATCAGCTGCCGCTTACACCTTTGGCAATGCGGTCACCGATTTCCTTATCTATGTTGCGCCAGTATTCGAAGGCCCGCTGCAATACCGGTTCGGACACACCTTTTTTGAGATGCCCGACGACATTGGACACCAGTCGGTCTCGCTGCGCATCATTCATCACCTCACGCACCAAGGCGCCGGGCTGTCCGAAGTCATCGTCATCTTTGCGCAGGGTGTAGGCGGCCCGAACAAACTTACCGCTGGCTTCCCAGATGGCATTCTCGGGATAGTGCTCACCGTCCGCCTTTGGGCCTCCCTTTGTATTGGGCGCATACACGGGATCGGAAACATTTACCATCCGCATCCTACCGCCCTTGCTGTAGCTATGCACCGGGCTTTTCGGCTGATTGACCGGGATCTGCTTGTAATTGACCCCCAGGCGTGCGCGGTGGGCGTCGGCGTAAGAAACCAATCGGGCCAACAGCATTTTATCCGGACTCGGGCCGATTCCGGGAACGAAACTGTTGGGCTCGAATGCGGCCTGCTCGATCTCGGTATGAAAATCGGCCGGGTTTTGGTCCAGCGTCAAGCGGCCGACCTCTTGCAGCGGGTAGTCGCTGTGGGGCCATACCTTGGTCAGGTCAAAGGGGTTGAACCGGTAGGTTTCAGCATCTTCAAAGGGCATGATCTGCACCTTCAGGGTCCAGCTCGGAAATTCCCCCCGTTTGATCGCTTCAAACAGGTCGCGCCGGTGGTAGTCCGCGTCTTCGCCGGCGATGCGATCGGCTTCCTCATCGGTGAAAAAGTCGATGCCCTGGTCGGTCTTGAAGTGGTATTTCACCCAGAAACGCTCGCCCTTGGCGTTGACCCACATGTACGTGTGACTTGTGTAGCCGTTCATGTTCCGGTAGCTTTTGGGGACCCCCCGATCGCTCATCAGAATGGTGACCTGATGAGCGGATTCGGGCGACATGGTCCAGAAATCCCACTGCATGTCGTGGTCCCGCAGACCGCTGTCCGCGCGGCGCTTCTGCGAATGGATGAAGTGCTGAAATTTCATGGGATCGCGCACGAAGAATACCGGCGTATTGTTGCCCACCATGTCGTAATTGCCCTCGGTGGTGTAGAATTTCAGGGAAAAGCCCCTTACGTCCCGCCAGGTGTCAGGACTGCCAGCCTCACCGGCCACCGTGGAGAACCGGGCCAGTACGTCGGTCTTCGTGCCCGGCTGGAGCACTCCCGCCTTCGTGTAGGCGCTGACATCCTGGGTCACCTCGAAGTGTCCGAAAGCCCCGGAGCCTTTGGCGTGGGGCTGGCGGTCTGGAATCATTTCCCGGTTGAAGTTGGCCATCTGCTCCATCAGGTAATGGTCCTGCAGCAGGACAGGCCCGTCAGCACCGACGGTAAGAGAAAACTCGTCGCTGGTTACGGGATTTCCTGCATCATTTGTAGTGATTTTACGATCGTCGCTTTTCATTGTAATAGCTCCTTTATATTATTGTTACACTCGGGTTCCCTGGTTTCATCCTGCTTCGCCTTTTTGCATGCGATTTTTCCCACGCCAAATAGCCTCACTTGTTTTTGCCAAGAAGAACGATTTGCCGTTTAAAGGAAAAATAGGCATTGCGATACAAAAAAACCAAAAATATTTTATCGGAAATTAGATTGACCTATACTTCTAAAGGCTTGATTCAAACGCATCCTTCCGAAGTGAATTGACCCGCTTCGAAACAAGATAGTGTTTGAATTCGGTGATAAAATCTTTCGACAAGATTTTTAGTTCAAATCCTCGAAATACTCGAGTATTTACTGCGGTTTGAAACTATACGCCGCCGCGATCTTGAACCGAAAATAGTGCTTTGCATAACATGCACAGAAAACAAAATCAGAAATCTGGTTTGCCCTCTCATATCCCCATAAATCTACGCTCGTTCCTGAACCTGATGTAGACAGTCCGCATTGATTAGGATTTTAAGGGATATCTGTAGCGGGAGTTCGCCTCAATTTATTTTCTTGTGTCATACCCTTACGAGGTTCATTAATGGTTCAAATGAATATAAGGCGGCTCTTCTTCCTGACGCTTCCTCTATTGGGATAAGGATATTATTTTCCAGAAGAATCCTTGTAAACCTCGCTGCTGTAGCTTGAGGGATACCGCTGTTAAGTGTAAATTTATTGTTCCTGAACACCGGGTTTGTAAATGCGAAGTCTAAGGCATTTACGCTCCATTTTGAAGCAAGAACATCTGAAAAGGTGCTTTTCATGTCTTCGTAAAGCCTTCGTATATTTTCTGTAATATCAAGGTTTTTTATTGCTTGATTTTCAACTGCTTCCAGGAAAAACAAACACCATTGTTCCCAGTCTCCCTGTTCGGAAACCCGCCTCATTAGATCAATATACAAATCTTTGTTTTCTTCCATATAGCCGCTTATATAAAAATGAGGTGCGGATATGGATCCTGAAGTCCATAACATTAATGTGATGAGCATGCGTCCAATGCGACCATTGCCATCTTTAAACGGATGGAGAGCCTCAAATTCTATATGGGTAATTCCGGTTTTAATCAGCGCTGGGTGTTGGTTTTCCTCTATATATTTGAAAAGCTTATCTAAACCATCCTGTAATTTTTCCGGAGAAATAGGGATGAATGATATTTTTTTCTTATATTTATCACCTATATAGTTTTGTTCATGTTTAAATTTGCCAGGCGTTTTATCAGCACCGCGTCCAAAGCTTAACAATCGTTGATGCATACCCTTAATTAGGGATTGGGACAACGGATATCCGTCTTCCAATGCTTTTTGCGCGGCCTTTAACGCTCTTTGATAGAGGATGGTTTCAACGACTTCTGATCTTACCCCCTTATTTATGCCGGTCACATCTTCATCATAATCAGCCTCATATTTCAGGATTTCATCCATGGTACTTAACGTACCTTCCATTCTCGAAGAAATAACAGCCTCTTGATTTCTTAAGGGGGCCAAAAAAATTTCACTGTTATGCATATTTTTTAACATTTGGTCATAACGAGCGAGGGCATCGGTAGCCCTAATCAAGGCATGCACAAATTTCCCGTACTCCAAATCTGTTGGTGGGAATTTGTCATAATGATATTCGACGGTTTTTTCCAAACTTGACCGCATTTGAAATCCTTCTTTTTGAGTTTAATATTTCCTTTTTTATTAACGTCAAAGCATTTTGAAGTCAATATTTTTATAAAAATGATAATCAAGGCGCCTTGATATTCAAAAATGCAACACAAAATCTTTTGTCGTTCATTTTTTGGCCTTTTTGATAGACAAAATGAATAGACATGCATCAATGCATCATAAAATCTTTTAACGCTCAATTTTTAGCTTTTTTGAGTCAAAAGTATAATTTTATATAATGTTGACCATCTATTCTGAGCCTACCTTTATTTTTAAAAATCATTTTTAATTACGTATTCTTTGGTAAGTGACTCTAAAGGCAGTGGTCATGTTTTTTTAAGCCGTTGGATAAGGGCTCTGAGGAATCGCCGCTTTCGACTCATAGATGGCCTTGGCATTGCAGTAATGCTGATGATAAATCCAAGGCAGCAGAATAGTTTCTTAGCGAAATACGGAACTCATCATCCGTTTGTATTTTTTCATTTTTGTTACTGATGCGGATGGGGCGTTCCGGAGGGGTATGTTTAAAAAAATATTGTTAAATATGGGGCTGCTGAGAATATGGCCAGTGCGTCTTAACAGGGTCGGCATTCTGGTTTGTAAAAAATGATGAGTCCAGTTTTAATCTGCAATCGATATGTTGCTGCTTGTTTGGCAAGGATTAGAAGGTTTCTGTATTTACCTGCTGCTCCGTGTGGGGTATAGTGTGGGATACGGTTAATTTTGGCCAAAAAGAAAGGGGTTAAGAAATCGTCTTAACCCCTTGTTTTTATTATTTGGTAGCGGGGAGAGGATTCGAACCTCTGACCTTCGGGTTATGAGCCCGACGAGCTACCAGACTGCTCCACCCCGCATCATTTGAACTTCGTAAAATAAGGTATTTGCTGGTTGGTGTCAAGAAGTAATTTGATAATATTTTTTCCCCCCCGGATATGCTATGAATTTTTTTTAAGATAAACGGCGAGCGACCGTCTTATTGAATAACAGCAAAGCAAAGGTGTCAAAATATGTATAGAAATCTCTTCAGCCCCATACGGATCAACACCCTGGAAATCAAAAACCGGATCGCCTATCCGGCGCTGGGTCTTTTGTATTCCCATGACCGGAAGCTCAATGACCGGTACATCGAATTTTACCGGGAGCGGGCCAGGGGTGGCGTGGGCCTGTTGACGGTCGGGCCGGTGGGGGTTGATTTCATTGGCTCCGGGGTACTGGTACTGGGGATTGATAATGACGGGTCTGTATCGGATTTTTCGAAGCTTACCGGGATTATAAAAGAGGAGGGAGCACGCGCATGGATCCAGTTGTTTCATGCAGGCGGTTATTCCCATCCCATACTCATTGACGGTCAGCAGCCCATTGCGCCTTCAGCCGTCTATTCACGATATTCCCGAACCACCCCGAAAGAAATGACCCTGGAAGATATCGAAGCGGTGCAGGGGGCGTTTGAAAGCGCGGCGCTGCGGGCCAGGGCAGCGGGGTTCGACGGCGTAGAGATCATTGCCTCTGCCGGATACCTTATATCCCAGTTTCTGTCACCCGTAAAAAACATACGGACCGATGCCTACGGCGGCTCTTTTGAAAACCGGCTCCGGTTTCCTGTGGAATTGATCGGGCGGGTAAGGCGCGCTGTGGGGCCTGATTTTCCGGTCACCATCCGAATGGCGGGCAACGATTTTGTTCCGGGGAGCTGTACGGATGAAGAAATGCCCCACATCGCAAAGGTATATGAAAAAGCAGGCGTCGATGCCATTAACGTCACGGGCGGCTGGCACGAGACAAAAGTGCCCCAGCTCCCGATGGACGTGCCCCGGTCTGCATTCGCGTTTCTGGCGCACAATATCAAAGCGGCTGTCAGCGTACCGGTCATGGCCTCCAACCGGATCACCGATCCGGGGACGGCGGAATCCATCATTAAAAACGGATATGCCGACATGGTCAATCTCGGCCGGGTGCTGATTGCCGATCCCCAGTGGCCGAAAAAGGCCTTTGAGGGGAGGGCAGACGAAATCCGGCCCTGTACGGCATGCTCCCAAGGGTGCACGGACCAGGTGTTCCAGGGGCAGCCCATATTTTGCGCCGGCAATCCCGAAGCGGGATACGAGGGGGAGCGGAAAATCGTCAAGATCGCCTCTCCCGGGAAGGTGATGGTTGTGGGCGCCGGTCCGGCCGGTCTTGAGGCGGCTGTTAGCGCAGCCGCATCCGGCCATCATGTAGAGATATATGAAAAGGACCGGGATATCGGCGGACAGTTGTGGATGGCCGGTGCGCCGCCGCACAAAGCGGAGCTGCTTGAGCTTATCCGATACTACCGGGCCATGATCCGAAAATATGACATCCCGCTTTTCTTGAATACCGCCGTGGATGTCCGTTTCATAAGGGAGGTGAATCCGGATCATGTCATCATCGCAGAGGGCGCGGAACCGCTTGTACCCGGGATCACAGGCAGCGACGGGGCAAACGTGCTGACTTCATGGGAAGTGCTGAAAGACAATCCGCCCCTGGGAAAAAACATCGCCGTTGTGGGCGGGGGGGCCGTAGGACTTGAAACCGCACTTTTTGTGGCTGCCCGGGGCACCATAACGCCGGAGATCCTGTATTTTTTGTTTGCATACGAGGCGGAAAGCGTAGAAAGGCTCCGGGAGCTGATGTTTCGTGGAACCAGCCGGGTCACGGTATTTGAAATGCTGCCAAAGGCCGGAGCGGACGTGGGGAAGTCCACCCGGTGGGTCTTGTTTGACAACTTGGACCGGTATGGCGTCACTGTCCATACCAATGCAAAGGTGCTTTCTCTGACCGGTGGAAACGTTCGGTTTGAAAAAGACGGCCGGGAGGAAAACATCCCCTTCGATCAAATCATTCTTTCGTCCGGGTCAAAGCCGGTGAGCCGACTGGCCGGCGCATTAAAGGATTCCGGCGTGTCGTTTCAGGTGATCGGCGACGGGGTAAAGCCGGGCAGGATACAGGATGCGGTTCACCAGGGGTATTTGGCTGCTGGGAAAATCGGATAGGTTCTATTCGCCGCCCACAAGCGCCTGCAGCTGGCCGTTGATTTCCCTGGCCGCCTGTTTGGCGTCGCTGCCATCGGGAAAACGGATGAGCACCTTTTTATTGCGGCCGGCATGCCCGGCAATAATTTCCATGCGCGACGCCGGGATCTTAAGCTGCCCGGAAAGAAATTTGATGCACATCTTGTTGGCCGCGTTGTCAACCGGTGGGGCGGTCAAGCGGATTTTTACCGCGTTTTCATGCAGGCCGGATACGGCATTGGCCGATGCCCGGGGCTGAACGTATATCGAGAACACGATGCCTTCCGCCGTGGTCCGCGTTTCAAGCATTTCCCGATATCGCTCTGTCGATTTCCGCTTTTACCTCCGCATAGGTCCGGGTTACGGGAAACTGCGGATGTTCAAGGGCTACATTTTCCGGCGGCCGGAACAAAAAGGCGGCATCCGCGGTTTTCAGCATGCTGATGTCGTTGTAGGAATCCCCGAACGCGATGACCCGGTAA
>JAABUA010000048.1 GCA_011389515.1 Desulfobacteraceae bacterium | reverse complement strand
CGCAACCCTTGTGTCTGACATTTTTTCCGTGAGAAGTTCCCTCACCGGGATTCATGCCGGGCTGTTCTATGCCCAAAACCCGTATGTTTTTGTGGCTGCTTGTGATACTCCGTTTATACGGAAAGAAATCGTACAACTGGTGATTGCTAAAATCCGGCCCGATGTCGATGCGGTGATGCCGGAAACACCGTCCGGCACGGAGCCGCTTCTTGCCGCGTATGCCAAAACGACATTGCCGGTTATCGAACGGCACCTGAATCAGGAGAAGTTTAAAATCAAAAAAGTTTTCAAGAAGCTTCGCGTTGTTACAGTTTCGAAAGAAAGGGTGCTTGAAACGGATCCGGAACTGCGGTCTTTTTTTAATATAAACACCGCGGACGATCTCGATCGCGTCGGCGGGAAAAGATCGGAATAGGCCATATGAATGTGGACGCAATGATTGAATCGATTCGGAATCATCCGGAATTTGGGAAGGTTGGAATGATTCTCACCCATACGGGAATCGTACGGGGTTTTTCCAGAAACGGGCGCAGGGTATCCGGTATCGATATCACAGCGGATGCTGTAACGCTTGATCAGGTGGTCCAAAAGCACAGACAGATGTCCGGTATCATTGAAATACAGGTGGCGCTGACCAAAAAGATGCGCCTCCTGCCCGGCGACTGGATCATGACGGTTGCGGTGGCCGGCGATATTCGGGAAAATGTGCTCGGTGCGATGGCATCGATCATCGATGCCATCAAGCAGGAAGTGACCCGTAAGACGGAACATTATGCCTGAGGACGCAAGGTCGGAAGAGGTCCGCCGGAGAGCAGAAATCGGAGATCATCGGACCGCAGGGCGGGGGCAAAACAGAAGAGAACAAAAGAGGATATTGGTCAGGAGGTGCCCGTGAGCGAGTTTACGCATATGGATGAAAAAGGGTCTGTCCGGATGGTGGATGTCGGAGACAAGGATGTGACGGATCGCCTTGCAAAGGCAGGCGGCACCATTACCATGAATTTGGAAACATTCGACAAGGTGGCGAGCAACAGCGTTCGAAAGGGAAACGTACTTGAGACGGCAAGAATCGCAGGGATTCTGGCAGCGAAGCAGACCCACACCCTCGTACCCATGTGCCACCCCATACACATTCGCCACGTGCAGATCGATTTTTATTTGGACAGGGGATCTTGCGCCATTCATATTGAGGGGGATGTCAGGGCCTCCGACCGCACAGGGGTTGAAATGGAGGCATTGACCGCAGTATCCGTGGCGGCGCTGACCATATACGACATGTGCAAGTCCCATGACAGAAGCATGGTGATATCCGAAATACGGCTCATCGAAAAGTCCGGCGGAAAGAGCGGCAATTATTCCCGAAAGCAATAATTGCCTTTGGATCAACAGCTTTTTTGTCATAACCCGAAACAGAAAACCCTATGTTTATCCCCGTAGAAATACTCTATCTTAGCGCTGCATCCATTTCCGGTATTCTTGTGGGCGCCTTTATCATGTGGCTTGCCTGCAGGGGTCGTTTTGCGGCAGTCAGAATGGAAATGACAAAACGGGAAAAGGAAAACAAGGTGTTGACGCAACGGCTTTCAGAAGCCGCATCCTGCGAGGCGCATCTCAGGGCGAAAATCGAATCCCAGAAAGAACTGGTCAAAAAACAGTCCGAGATGTTCGAGGAAATCCGCAGTCGTGCGGAGCAGACCTTTTCAGCCCTTTCATCCAGGGCATTGCAGAATAACAACCGGTATTTTCTGGAGCTTGCCGGATCCACGTTTGACAGATATTTTGATGCGGCAAAAAGCGATATGGAAAACAAGAGCAGAAATATCGGTCAGATGGTTCAACCCATTGTCGAGAGTCTTGAAAAATATGACCGTCAGGTTCAGGCCATGGAACAGGCCCGGCAGGAAGCTTACGGCGGGCTCACGCAGCAGGTGATCTCCCTGGCAAAAACCCAGCAGGATTTGCACAGGGAAACCGGAAAACTGGTATCGGCGCTGCGACTTCCCCATGTAAGAGGGCGCTGGGGCGAAATGACGCTGAAGCGGGTCGTCGAAATCGCCGGCATGCAGAATCACTGTGATTTTTTCGAACAGCCCACCACCGGTTCGGAAGGCGGGGGTATGCGGCCGGACATGATCGTCCGGCTTCCCGGAAACCGGAGCATCATCATCGATGCCAAGGTGCCCATAACGGCATATCTCGATTCCCTTGAGGTTGAATCCGTCGAAAAAACGGAAGAGCATCTCGCCCGGCATGCGTTGCATGTTCAGCGGCACATCGGCCAGCTTTCCCAGAAATCCTATTATAGCGGTTTTTCCCCGACCCCTGAGTTTGTGGTGATGTTCATGCCCGGAGAAAATTTTTTCAGCGCGGCATTGAAACAGGTCCCTTCCCTGATCGAACAGGGCGCTAATAAAGGGGTCATTCTCGCGACTCCGACGACGCTGATTACGCTTCTGAAAACCGTGGCCTATGGCTGGCGTCAGGATGCCGCAGTGGAGAACGCCCGGGAGGTCAGTGAATTGGCGGGTACCCTCTACAGCCGTATTTATTCCCTGGTGGAGCACGTTAACAGGCTTGGGCGCGATTTGGACAAATGCGTGTCGAGCTACAACAAAACGATCGGTTCCCTTGAAAGGCGTGTGCTGGTATCGGCGCGCAAATTTCAGGAAATGGGGGCTGCCGGGAACAATGAAAAAAACCTGGACGCGCCGGAAACGATCGACAGGCGGTCAAGGCAGATTGACCCGGAGACGGAGGCGAATGAAATCGGGAATTAAAAGGATTACAGGCATTGTGGCCGTTTTCTTTTTTCTGGCGCTCAGCCCGCTTGTTTTTGCCGTTGCAGCGGACCTTTCTGAAGCGGCTATTGAAAAAATTCCCGTGGAGAAGTGGCCGGTTTTTGAAGATGACGAAGATCTCCGGCTCCTGGCGGATGCCGTTACCGCCAGTATAACGTATTATGAGAGACTCCCCGGTGAAAAGGCATTTTTATACGGTCCGGACAGGTATACGGCCCGCGTGCTCGGGGCCGGGCTGCGACGATTCCGGGATTTTCTCGATACCGGGCCGGAACCCGGCGCGATTGATGAATTCATCAGGGAAAACGGGTCGGTTTACGCTCACCGTGAAAGCGGCCGGCCGGTGGACATGCTGTTCACCGGGTATTATGAGCCGTGGGTTTCAGGCAGCCTGGCGCCATCGGAGAAATATCCATATCCGGTTTACGGCCGGCCCGACAATCTGGCAGTCATTCAATTGTCGGCGTTCGCATTGCAATGCGGGCCGGAAACCCTTGTAGGGCGGTATGACGGCGGGGAAGTGGTGCCCTATTTCCATCGCAGTGAAATTGATGCCGGTGCGCTTAAGGGGAGGGCCACCCCGATTGCATGGGTGAGTGATCCTGTGGCGCTTTTTTTCCTGCATGTACAAGGTTCCGGGAGGGTCATTCTTGAAGACGGCCGCCGCATAAACCTTCATTACGATACGTCAAACGGTCTCCCCTATAAAAGCATCGGCAAATACCTGATCGATGCGGGAAAGATTGCCGCCCCGGAGATGTCCATGCAGAAGATCGCTGGTTATATCCGGACAAATCCGGGGGAAACAAAAGAGATCCTTCATTACAATCCCCGCTATATTTTTTTCAAAATCAGTGAGCAAGGGATTCGTGGATGCATCAATGTCCCGTTGACAAGTGGGCGTTCCGTCGCCCTGGACCAGGGTGTTTCACCGCCGGGGTCACTGCTGTTTATGGAAAGCAGCAAGCCGGTTTGCAACGAGACAGGCGATGTTGAAAAATGGATCGGTTTTTCAAGATTCGGTCTGAACCAGGACACCGGATCGGCCATCCGCGGGGCAAAACGGGCGGATCTGTTCTGGGGGAGCGGAGATTATGCCGAAATTGCCGCCGGGCATATGAAACATCCCGGCCGATTGTTTTACATCACGATTCGTCCGGTTAAATAAAATCCGGGTAAATAAAATCCGGTTCAGGCCGTTTCTACCGGACGGGTGGCTTTCTCAAGAAACAAGAGGATGCCGCCGGTCAGTGCCAGAGCGCCGCAAATGAAAAACAGGTTCGACCCACCGATCTTTTCGAATAAAAGACCCGATACAAAAAAGCCCATCATGATGCCCAGGCCGTATGTTGCCGCGTTGTTGACGGCCTGCCCCAGCGTTTTTGTCCCGGAAGGCGCCAGTTTATCAATATAAAGGATGCTGGCGACATGAAAACTGCCGTAGGAAAATGCATGGAAAAGCTGTGTGAACAGGATCAGGCCCGTGGACTCAGCCCCTGCGAGGATTGTCCATCTGAGCGCTGCGGCAAAAAAGGAGAATATAAGGACGTTTTCAAAAGAAAATCGGGAGAAAATTCTTGCGGATCCGACCATTATCGAGATTTCCGCAATGGATGCAAGCGCCCATGCAAACCCGATAAAAAACCCTCCATAGCCGAGCTGTTCAAGGTGTATGGAAAAAAAGCCGTAATATGTACCGTGACTGACCAGCATTAAAAAGGCGCAGAAAAGAAACGTAAGCGCCCGCCGGTTCAAAAAGATTCCTATACTTGCGGAAAATGATTTTTTATGGGTTTGTGGAGAAACCCGCGGAACAGCAAATGACAGAACGGATTGGAGGGCGGAGACGCCAAGAATCAAAACAAGTATGATTGCTGCGGAATAGATGTCAATGAGCCGACCCACCAGGATAACGACCAGAATGAAGCTGAGCGACCCCCAGACCCTGAGATGTCCGTAGTCGCTTTTCCTTGTGTCCAGCAGGTCCATGGAAAAAGATTCGAGAAAGGAGATGATCGGGGCGTAAAAAATGCCATAAATTGCCGTTATAATAAGCATGAGGGTGAAATCCGTCGTCAGCAGGTACAACGACCAGACAGCAGTGCCGAAAAGGATGCTGCTGATGAAAATCGGGCGCCGGATATTGTACCGGTCGGCCAGCACTCCCCAGACCAGTGGAAAAAGGGCGGTGGAAAACGTCCGTAATGCGGACAGGACGCCTATCTGGAAACCGGAAAAATCGAGGTGATAGCAGTACAGGTTGAAATAGGGTAGATAAATTCCCAGTATTCCGAAGTACAGAAAGTAGTGCGCGCTCAGGATGATTCTTATTTGCGTAGAGGACATCAGGCGTTCCATGTTTTGATGAGACTTTGCAGCAGCAACCTTATTTAGACCCCTGGATGCACGTTATCCGTCAATAAAGCCTTTTAGCAGATTGGGGACGTTTCGGGCAAGTCTTTACAGGCGCAGGCCTTGACATTGAACCGTGTTTCTCCTATTACCGTATTGAATCGATACGGTATTTGCACCCTGTTTTTTTCTCCGGCGTACAATGGATCGTTTACGGGCCTGTCAGATGGTAAGGATAAGAAATGATGAGATTTAAAGTCATCGCATTTGACTGCGACGGCGTCATGTTTGATACGCAAAAGGCCAACAAGTCCTATTACAACGATATTCTTGCCTTTTTCGGCCGTCCTCCCATGACCGATGAGCAGTTCAGGTATGCCCAGATGCAGACCGTGGACAAATCCCTTGAAATGCTTTTCCCGGATAAAACGGATTATATTCAAGCCCAAAAATACCGGAAAGTAAACGGGTACGGACCCTATATAAAACACATGCAGATGGAGCCCGATCTGATCGCCGTGCTTGAATATCTGCGCCCCGGCTGCAAAACGGCCGTGGCGACGAATCGCACGGATACCATGAAAAGCGTGCTTCGGATTCATGAAATCGAATCGTATTTCGACAAGGTAGTCACCGCCCTTGATGTGGCCAATCCAAAGCCCGCGCCGGATGTGTTGCTTCTCCTGCTGGATCATTTTGGCATATTCTCCTCTGAAATGCTCTACATCGGGGATTCACCGGTGGATGCGGCAGCCGCCCGGGCCTCCGGCGTGCCGTTTGCCGCCTATGGCGATGCAAAACTTGATGCCGATTATCATATACGGCGGCTCATGGCGGTAAAGACCATTGTAAATGGCGAAACGCCGTAACCTTTTTCCCTTCAATCCAAAAATAAAATATCATCCATGACTGATGAAAACCGTATTTACCTGGTAGACGGCAGTGCGTATATTCACCGAGCCTACCACGCTATCCGCAGCCTTTCCACTTCCCGGGGGTTTGCCACCAATGCCGTTTACGGGTTCACCCGGATGCTCATCAAGCTGATTCATGACAAAAATCCGAAATACGCCGCAATGGTGTTTGACAGTGCCATACCGACGTTTCGCCATGAGATGTATCCCGAATACAAGGCAAACCGGGCAAAGATGCCCGAAGACCTTGCCGCACAGGTGCCGTACATAAAAAAGATAACAGAAGCGTTTAATATACCGGTAATTGAAAAAGGCGGGTTCGAGGCTGACGACCTCATCGGAGCGCTGGCCAGAAAGGCTGAAGAGGCCGGTTTTGATGTTGTCATGGTCACGGGGGACAAGGATTTTGTTCAGCTTCTGACAGATCGCATCATCATATGGGATCCGATGAAGGACGTGATCATAGACAAAAAACGCTTCTTCAAGGACAAGGGAATCGCGCCGGCACAGATGGTGGATGTGCAGGGGCTTTCCGGGGACAGTTCGGACAACATTCCCGGCGTGCCGGGTATCGGGCCGAAAACGGCTGAAAAACTGGTTTTGACGTATCACTCCATGGACGAACTATACGAGCGCATCGATGAAATCAAGGCCGGCAAACAAAAGGACAGGCTTCTTGAATACAGGGACCAGGCGTTTTTAAGCCGGCAGCTTGCAACCATCGACACAAATGCCCCGGTGGATTTCAACCTGTCCGCCCTTGAAATGATCCCCGCAGATAATGCCAGGCTGGGGCTTTTGTTCAAGGAGCTGGAGTTCAGCGCTCTTCAGAAGGAATTTCCGGTAAAAGCCGATCTTTCCGGAAAAAAGTATGAGACCGTTTTAGACAGGGAGTCGCTATGCATGCTGGTAAAAGCGCTTCGGAACGCCGGCCGGTTTGCTGTTGATACGGAGACAACCTCGATTTCCGCCATATCGGCAGATCTGGTGGGCCTTTCCTTTTCCATTGAACCGGGGGCCGCATTTTATGTGCCATGCGGTCACCTTGGAGAAGATATAAAACAGCTCGATCTTTCCAATGTCACAGGAGAATTGAAGGCGTTGCTGGAAGACGGAAATGTGGAAAAGATCGGTCAGAATGTCAAATACGACATGATGGTGCTGGGGCGACACGGCATCGAACTGTCCGGCGTTGTTTTTGACACAATGATTGCGTCCTACCTGCTGAATCCGGACAAACGATCCCATTCCCTGGAGCAGATCGCCCTTGACCTGCTGGATCATCCGATGATCTCCTATGCGGACGTTACACTGGTAGATGGCTGCAAAATCGATTCTTTTGCATGTGTTCCCATAGACGCCGCCGCTGTCTATGCCTGCGAGGATGCGGATGTAACCCTGGAAGCCGCAGCGATTCTTGCGCCAAAGATCGAAGCGGCCGGTCTGTCGCCGCTCATGGAGACGGTTGAAATGCCGCTGGTGCCGGTTCTGGCCCGTATGGAACGAACGGGAATACGGGTCGATACCCACAGGCTCGGCGCCATGTCAAAAGAGCTGGCCGAGGAGCTTGACGCCATAAGGGGTCAAATCTACACTCTGGCCGGGGAAGAATTCAACATCAATTCATCGCAGCAGCTGGGAGCCATCCTCTTTGAGAAGATCGGATTGCCAAAGCAGAAAAAAACAAAGAAAAAAACCGCCTATTCCACGGACGTTGAAGTGTTGACATCCCTTGCCGCAACCCATGAACTGCCGGCAATGATCCTTCGGCACAGGACCCTTTCCAAGCTCAAATCCACTTATGTGGACGCATTGGTTGAGTTGGTCAACCCGGAAACCGGGCGGGTGCACACATCGTTCAACCAGACCGTTACAGCCACGGGACGGCTTTCCAGTTCCAATCCGAATCTGCAGAATATCCCCATCCGTACGGAAGCGGGCAAGGATGTGCGAAGGGCTTTTATACCCGGAGAGGGGCGGCGTTTTTTGTCCGCGGATTACTCCCAGATCGAATTGCGTCTCCTGGCGCATTATGCAGATGATCCAAAACTTATCGGCGCCTTTTTGAATGACGAGGACATCCATGCCAGGACCGCGGCAGAAGTCTTCATGGCAAGCCCGGCCATGGTTACCGATGAACTGCGGCGCCAGGCAAAGACCATCAATTTCGGGATCATCTACGGTATGGGGGCATATTCCCTTTCCCGGGAGCTCGGCATCAGCCTGAAAATGGCAAAAACATACATTGACAATTACTTTTTCAAATACCAGGGTGTAAAGGCGTATATGGACGAAACGCTGGAAAGGGCCAGAAAAACGGGCAAGGTTTCGACACAGCTGGGACGTATCCGTTTCCTGCCGGAAATAAACAGCAAAAACAGCAATGTCCGCGCATTTGCCGAACGGATAGCAATCAATATGCCTATACAGGGGACGGCCGCGGATTTGCTGAAGCTTGCCATGATCCGCGTGGACAGGGAAATCGCTGCCCGGAAGCTGAAATCCGCGATGCTCTTAACCGTTCATGATGAGATGGTTTTTGAGGTGCCGATGGCGGAAATCGAAGAAATGAAGGCACTGGTGAAAGAAACAATGGAAGGCGTCTGGGAATTGAAGGTTCCCCTCAAGGTCAACGTGGCGGTGGGGGACAACTGGGCGGAGGCGCATTGACAGTGTAATAATAGGGACGCCCTATTTTTCCTCACTCATGGAAGCGCCCCTGCTCTCGTTTTTTCTCACCGTTTTCTCCACCGCATTGTAAATGCTTTGAAAATGATCCTGGAACGTCGATGGGGTGACGGTTCTGATCTCGATAAACTTGACCACGATCTCCTTGGCTGTTTTTAATATCATTTCATCTGTTTTTGAATGCATTTATTCCCCCTTATCGTATCAGCGTCTATCCGGAAATTTGCCATGGACGGATATCCCGGCATATACCAGATAAGCAGCACGCCCGCAACAGATTCCTTGACGAAAACAAAAGCGCGAACTATAATTTTTAGTTCTGTTAAAAAAAACAAACGGCTTTCACAGGCTGAAAATATGCGTCGGATCAATCTTTACCCGAAAAAGGCATGCGATTTGTTATCCCGGGAGAATTCGGAAATGTTGAAGAATGAATGGAAAAATGTCGGCCGCAACGAATTATGTCCCTGCGGCAGCGGCCGGAAATATAAAAAGTGCTGCCTGAAAAAGGAAAGCCACGCGGAGATCGATTATAAGCGGTATTATAAGCAGAAATATGAAATCGATCTCAAGGCGCCGAAAGAGATCGAAAAAATAAAGGAATGCGGCCGTCTTGTGGTTGCGGGGCTTGACAGGGTGGCCTCCATGCTGGCCCTGGGTGTGACAACCAATGAAATCAATGAGATGGTGCACGAGATCGCCGAAGCGCATGGCGCCGTTTGTGCACCGCTCAATTACCGGGGATTTCCCAAGAGCGTCTGCACATCGGTCAATGAAGTGATATGTCATGGCATTCCAGGCGAATATGCACTGAAGGACGAGGATATCATCAACGTCGATATCACCTATATTCTCGACGGTTATTATGCCGATGCCAGCAAAACCTTTTTTGTCGGCAGCCCTTCCCCGGAAGCAAAACGCATCGTATCGGTAACCGCGGCAAGCCTGCTTGCGGCGATGGAAATGCTTGCACCCGGCAATACCATCGGCGATATCGGATGGGCCATCCAGAATTATGCGGAAAGAAATGGATGTTCCGTGGTGAGGGAATTCGTGGGGCACGGTCTGGGAACCAGTTTTCACGAACCCCCCCAGGTGCCGCATTTCGGCAGGAAAGGGCAGGGGATCACCCTTGTGCCGGGGATGGTTTTTACCGTGGAGCCCATGATAAACCTTGGAAGACCGGAATTGTTTATCGCAGATGACGGGTGGACCGCCATTACCCGGGACCGGAAGCTCTCAGCCCAGTTCGAACAGACATTTTTGATCACGGAAGATGGGTATGAAAGCCTGACTCCCTATGATCTCGCGCCCTTTGTCGGCTGATTTCGGACAAACCTTCTGCCCGGGACGGTTTTTCGCGGATCGCAGCGCAGGACGCGTCTTTGTCACAGGCCATACAGCCGGGATTTTGTTTCCATTCGTGCCGTTTCGATCGCATTTATGATATCGGCTTTAAATGTCTCCCGGCGGTAGTGTTCTTCGGCCATGAGCAGCGCTTTGTCTGTCAGAAGGCCCCCGGCAATGGAGCCGGTGATGCCGCCGATGGCGGCGCCGACGGCCGTGCCGCCTCCGGGTACAACCGAACCGGCAGCCGCCCCGGCAGCGGCCCCCGCCGCCCCGCTGCCGCTCCTTCCCGCCGCTCTTGCACCGCCGAACCGCGCGAGCGCCCTTGCGGATACCCGGAATGCCGATTTTTTCGCCACATTTTCAACAATCTTTTTCCCGATAAATCCCCCTGCCAGAAAACCGCCCCCGGACATGGCCGAGGCGGACAGCATGCGAAAATCAAACCCGATAACATCCTCGTAATCCAGAAGATTTGCCATGGAGTATTCCCTGGTGATCTCAATCTCGCTGTCTGTCGCATGAATCCTGTTTTGTTGGGCAAGAAGGCGCGTTGCCTCCTTTAGTTGACTTTCCATATCGGCATGCTGTTCAAGCAGAGAATCAAGCTGCCGTCGGATATTTTCGAAATTTTCATCCACATTGAGATGAATGGCAAGCATGGCGGAAAGGTGTTCTTCTGCGGATCCGCCGATCATGTGGGCGATTCGTGCATATTCGGCAAAAAGACTGTAATACCAGTCAAGAAAGTCATCCACGCGAAAAATCATATTGTCAAAGGACCCGTCGATGGCAATTTCCAGTTCGTGGGCGGACGCGGCAAGACCGCGCAGCATGTCCGTTTTATATGCTTCTATCTGGGTGATGGTTCCCGGCCTTACAACGATCCCGTCAATACGTTCGGCGAACTGACGGACTTTCTGCATGGTGGTGGTGTTGTATTGGGCAAGGCGGGATCTTTCGGAAAAACGGGTTTCAAAAATGAAAAAGGCGGCAACAAGGAGCAGCAGAAATACGGAGATGACGGACGTGTATAATATGCATCTGCGCACATCGGTCTTGCGAAGCGCAACATTCGGTTCTGGAGAAAGGGGCAGAAGGATCCTTTTCAATTCTCTTGCGGGAACGAGGCAGAAGGTCAGGATGTTTGCGGCATTAAAAAAAATGATATAGCCCCCGAAAAAGAGGTATGCTGCCGATGTGAATGGTATCCCGCCATATCCTGCAACCCCAGCGGCATAGGCCCTGATTCCGCTGTATACGGCCACCCATTCGGAAACCGATTTTACAAGGGCGCTGCCATGCAAATGCTGGATCGCTTTTTCGTGGGCAATAATGGCGGATTCAAGATTTTCATAGCGGGGAAACGGCAGATCGAAACCGTGCGTGATCAGCGCATAGATTCCCAGCATGAAAAAGGGGGTGCATAATACGGCCGAGGACAGGGCCATGCTCGTGACCAGGTAGGTTTTGATCTCTTTTGTCAGCAAATAGAAAAATAAGCGGTATGTCATATAAAAAACAGGAACTACACCCAAAAACAGCAGCCAGTCTGCTATGCTGAAGAACTGAAATCCGATCAGCATGAAAAAAGAGGTGACGATCGCATAAAAAATCCAGAAAAGCACCGGAAGCAGGCGGCCTGAAATGATATTGGCGATCCGGCCGCGGCGGGAAAATACTTGAAGAAAACGGATCTTTCGAATGGTTGTCCGGTAAATACCCCCCAGTGCAAGCGGAACGGAAAGCGCAATGACCGTCAATGGCACCAGCCACAACGTATGGGATGCAAGCAAGCCCGTAAAAGCAAAAGCGGCGGCGCACCATGCGGAAGCCTTGAAAAGGTAAACCGGGAAGGATACCGCGCGGTTATTATTCTCTACTGCTGTTGAGTTCGTGTCCACGGTTTTTGATTGTTTGCCCGTATGGAGATGGAGTGTATCAACCTTTTTCTTTTATTTTTAATACAGTGGGTGAAAAATTTCTACAAGCGATCTCAAAAAAATCTTTTGCCCCAAAATCTTTTTTTTGAGATGGCTTGTAATAAAATATTCGCCCCTTGAAAATGGACAGAAATTGTATTAGTGATTGCTATTTAGGCATTTGCTGCAAAGGTAAGACTTCTGTGTCTGTCGGTAAATGCAAAAATCGGCAATGATATTATCCCGGGAAAAAACATGAAACGGATTCATGCCGCAGAGCGCGAGCAATTTGAAAAATTATTCCGTCAGGAAGGCATTGACCGTCTTGAAGACAGGCTGGTGGTGCTGGACGCCTTTCTTCTGAACGAAGAGCATGTCACCCCGGAAGATCTTGAAACGTATATCAATTCCATGGGGTATTCCTTCACGCGCGAGTTTGTCGCCGAAACACTCGAACTGATGTGTCATTTCGGATTTGCCCAGAAAAATCGTTTCAAAAACGGGGTGCAGCATTATGAACATAAACACCTGGGGCAGCACCATGACCATATGATCTGCACCAAGTGCGGCGATATTGTGGAGTTTGAAAACCGGCAGCTCGAGGAACTGCAGCAGAGAATCGCCCAGGATTATGATTTTTATATGCTGCAGCACCAGATGGAGATTTACGGCATATGTGCCCGGTGCCAGACGGAAAGAGACAAAACCATGCCGCTGGTTCTCGCAAAACCGGGAGAGCAGCTTGTAATAAAAAAGCTTATCGGCGGCAATGAATCAAGGGTGCGCCTTATGAGCATGGGGCTCCGGGTTGGCGATACAATTGAGATCCTTACAAATTCCGGCAAGGGGCAGATGGTGGTGGTTGCAGACAACCAGCGCTATGTTCTCGGCAGGGGGCTGTCGCAGAAAATCATTGTGGAACTGGTCGGATCTGAAACCGGCTGAAGACGCTCAAAAGGATTTGCATATGTCCGGGTTCGGTGGTTGACCCGGCATTGGTTTTGGGGTATATCTCTTAATTCGGATTGCATTGTACAGTATGCGCAAATGTTTGCAGGGTTTCCACAAATATTTGCACTAAAACCATCACCAAATTCGAATCGTCGATACAGGATGTGGATATGACACAATACAAAGTTACATTTCATCCCCATGAAAAACAGATCAGGGTGGACGAAAACACACGGCTTATACGTGCGGCCATGGAGTGCGGCGTGCATATCAATGCCTCCTGCGGCGGGGAAGGGGTGTGCGGAAAATGCAGGGTGATCATCGAGTCCGGCGAGGTGGCTGAAGGCGTTTCAGAGCAGTTGTCCGCGGAAGACCAGGAAAAGGGCTACCGCCTGGCATGCCTGGCAGAAGTCAAAAGCGATGTAACCGTAAGGGTTCCCATGGAATCGTCTATTGACGCCCGTGTGCTGAACCTGCAGGCAACCGCCAGGAAAACAGCCCGGATAAAAGATCTCAACCTGGATGATCTGAAGGAAAAAGGTCTTTTTGTCCCGCCGGTGGAAAAAATTTACATTGAACTGCCTCTCCCGACCGATGCGGACAACGTGGCGGACATGACCCGCCTGGTCGACTTTTTGCGCAAAAAACATGATGAACACCGGCTGGAATTCGACCTGTCGGTTATCCGGAAAGTTCCCGATGTATTGCGGCAGGAGGATTTCAAGGTGACCGTGACCATTGCCAGGCCGGTCCGGGAAGATGGCAAGAACCGGATCATCAATATTGAGCCGGGGGACACATCGGACAGGAATTACGCGCTTGCCGTCGATATCGGTACGACAACCGTCTATGGGGAAATAATCGACCTGAAGGCCGGCAGGGTGCTTGCCCAGTATGGCGATTTCAACAGCCAGATCAGCTACGGCGAAGATGTCATCAGTCGCATTGTATACTCTGAAAAGAAAGACGGTCTTGAAACGCTCAATGAGCTCGTCATGTCCACAATCAATACGGTTGTCGGAAAGCTTTTGAAAAAATCGAAGATTGAGCCCGATGAAGTCTCCAACATTACCTTTGCCGGCAACACCACCATGACCCAGCTCTTCCTGAAGATCAAATGCCACAACCTACGAAGGTCGCCTTACGTCCCCGCGTCCCTCATCTATCCGCCGTTCAAGCCATCGGAAATCGGCCTCGCTCTGGGCGATCATGTGACGGTACTGGTATATCCACAGGTTTCCAGCTACGTCGGCGGCGACATCGTTTCGGGTATAATGGGCTCCGGCATGTATAATGATGAGGAGCTTACCCTTTATATTGATATCGGAACCAATGCCGAAGTCGTTATCGGCAATAAGGACTGGATGGTATGCGCGGCCTGTTCCGCCGGTCCGGCATTCGAGGGCGGGGGAATCAAGCTGGGCATGCGTGCCACGGAAGGGGCTATCGAGGATTTTTCCATTGACCCGGTGACGCTGGAACCCATGAACGTAACGATCGGCAATGTCCGTCCAAAGGGGATCTGCGGCAGCGGCCTCATCATTATTGTCGCCACGCTGTTTGAAATGGGCATCGTGGATAACCGGGGAAAATTCAACCGGGATCTCGATACCGATCGAATCCGGGAGAAAGATGACGTATACGAATATGTCCTTGCATGGGCGGATGTATCCGGCACGGACCGGGACATCGTATTAAACGAAATCGATATTGACAACCTCATGCGGGCAAAAGGGGCCATATACAGCGGGTGTATGACGCTGCTCGCGGAAGTCGGCCTTTCCATAGGCGATATCAGCCGCATCATACTGGCGGGCGGTTTCGGCAGTTACGTGGATCTGGAAAAAGCCATGACCATTGGGCTGCTTCCGGAAATCGATGCGGAAAAAGTAATTTTCGTGGGGAACGGATCCCTTATGGGCGCACGGATGAGCTCCCTGACCAACCGCATCCGGAGGGATGTCACCCAGACCATCAAACGGATTACCAACTTTGAACTCTCTGAAACCCAGTCGTTCATGGACAATTACATTGCAGCGCTTTTTCTGCCGCATACCGATTTGAATCTTTTCCCGAAGTTAAAAAGCAGGATGGACAAGCGGCGCAAGGATATGGACAATCTGTCCCGCGGATAGCCACTTTCTAAAAATAGATGATTGTCCTATAATTATTGACAAATTTTTTTTTTTTGATATTTATTTTCTCTTTTGTCGTGTTTTTTCTGTGGGGAGCGGGTGTGCAGTGAGGTACGGGTGGTTTTCAAAACAAAAAATTACAATAAAATTCAATTCGTTATAAACGACACAGCCTCTGCGGATGGTTTCCGGTACAGGGTGTGTTGTATAAATTATATATTGCCTGGGAGTATGGTCAGAGGGTGTTTGATCGATATGTAAACGGGCTGGGAATCATATGGATGTTTTTCAAGGATAATGACAGATTTTTGTTCTCAACTGTAATCGTAATAATTTGATAAGGAGGTAAAATTGGGCTTCGAAATCGTTAAAGAAACCTATGCAGGCAGCATCCGGCCGATTACCATCGGCAAAGGCGACAAGGCCGTTACGGTCGGCGGCGTAAGCTGTCTCCCGTTTTATCTTTTTGAAGGGGAGATGCCCAATAAACCCAGGATTGCCATGGAAGTGTGGGATATGGAACCCACCGATTGGGCGGAAGCGGCGAAAAAGCCCTTCGGAGATGTTCTGAAAGACCCTGCTGCGTGGGCAAAAAAGTGCGTAAGTGAATACGGGGCGGAAATGATCGTTTTGCAGTTGAAAAGCGCCGATCCCAACGGCAACAATGCAAGCCCCGCCGATATTGTCAAAACGGTTAAAAGCGTGCAGGAAGCCATCGATGTCCCTCTGATCATCTGGGGTACGGCCAATCCGCAGAAAGACGACGAAGTGCTGAAGAAGGTCTCCGAGTCCTTCGAAGGGAAAAACCTGGTTCTGGGTCCGGTGGAAGACGATAACCACAAGGGTATCGGTGCGTCCGCCATGGGGTTCGGGCATACGGTCATTTCATCTTCCCCCATCGATGTCAACCTTGCCAAGCAGGTCAATATTCTTCTGGAGAACCTGGGCGTGCCCACGGAGCGGATTATGATCGATCCGACGACAGGCGGCCTTGGATACGGTCTTGAATATTCCTATTCCGTCATGGAGCGTATCCGGATGGCGGCCCTTCTCCAGGGAGACGACAAGCTGCAGTATCCCATCGTCAACAATCTTGGTAACGAAATCTGGCGCTGCAAGGAAGCTGGTCAGTCCGCAGAGGATGCTCCCGAGCTTGGCGACCCGGAAAAACGCGCCATAATGATGGAAGTCGTCGGTGCGGTTACGTATCTTCTGGCCGGTTCTGATATTCTTATCATGCGTCATCCGGAAGCGGTTCGCCTGGCCAAGGCATTTATCGATCTCATGGCAGACGGTGGCAGCGCGCAGGATGTGGCGCCGGTTGAAAAGCGCATGGCAGATGCGGATATCGATTTTGCAAAACTGGCTCCCAAGCCGGATTTGACCATCGAAGAGGAAAAGGCAAAGCCGGCACCGTCAAAGAAGGCGGCGCCCAAGAAGGCGGAAGCCAAGCCCGCTGAAAAACCGGCCGATGCGCCGAAGAAGGAAGAAAAGACGCCGGAACCGGAAGCCAAGCCTGCGCCGGCGCCTGAACTAGATGACGCGGCAAAAGCCAAGGCCGCTGAGGAAGCCAAGGCAAAAGCCGAAGCCGACGCCCAGGCAAAAGCCGAAGCGGATGCCAAGGCCAAGGCGGATGCAGAAGCAAAATCCAAGGCGGATGCAGAAGCCAAGGCAAAGGCGGAAGAAGAAGGGAAAAAGAAGGCGGCTTCCGAAGAACGCCAGAAGCGGGAAGAGGAAGAAAAGGCGCTCCGTGACAAACGCAAAAAAGAGCGCGAGGACATGAAGAAAAAGCACGCGGCCGCGGCTGCAGAAAAAACCGGCAAAATGACGCCGGCCGCTGACCAGAAAGACCAGTTGCAGAAAATAATTGACAGACTTGACCGGCTTCACCGGCGTGTTGAGTAAGAGTGAAACGCTTATTTCAGGATAAACCGGGCAGTGCATATGCAGCCCGAATACATTGATATAGCCGAATATAAATTATGAACAGGAGGAGGAACCTCTAATGGCAGAAGAAAAAGAAAAAGCAGCCAAGGTCTCAAAAGTGGCTGATCCGGTAAAAGCGACCATCGACATGGCTACGCAGGAAATGATTGTACGGTCCCAGAAAATGGGCATTGAGACGATTTTTGATCGTGCCGAGAGCATGAAACCCTGTAACATCGGCCTCCAGGGCACCTGCTGCAAAAACTGCGCAATGGGCCCATGCCGCCTGCCGCTGCCCAAGGGCGGCATTGAAGGCGAAGATACGAGAAAGGGACTTTGCGGTGCCACTGCAAACACGATCGCGGCCCGAAACTTCCTTCGGATGATTGCAGCGGGCGCTGCAGCCCACTCCGACCACGGACGCACCGTGGCCGAGGTTTTTCTTGCAGCGGCGCGCAAGGAAACGGATGACTATAAAATCAAGGATACAGTAAAGCTCGTAGCCGTGGCCGAAGCCATGGGCATTGCAACCAAGGTGGAAGTGGACGGGGAAACCAAGGACAGAGACCTTGACGAAGTGGCCCTTGAGCTTGCGGAGCTGGCGCTGGGTGAGTGGGGGAAAATGGAAGGCACCCTCATCAACCTGAAACGTGCCCCGCAGCCGACTTACGAACGCTGGGAAAAACTGGGCGTCCTGCCGAGAAACATTGACCGGGAAATCGTAGATATCATGCACCGGACCCATATGGGCGTCGACCAGGACTACAGAAACCTTATGCTTCAGGGTGCCAGGGCTTCCCTGGCAGACGGATGGGGCGGATCCATGATCGCCACGGATCTCCAGGACATCATGTTCGGCTCCCCCACACCGCTTCAGTCCGAGGCCAACCTCGGCATCATGAAGGAAGATCATGTCAATATCATCGTGCACGGTCATGAGCCGGTTCTCTCTGAGATGATCGTTGCCGCGTCACAGTCGAAGGAAATGCTCGACTATGCAAAGGAAAAAGGGGCCAAAGGCATCCAGCTCGGCGGTATTTGCTGTACGGCCAACGAAATCCTTCAGCGACACGGCGTCCCGCCCGCAGGGACCTTCCTGCAGCAGGAGCTTGCCATCATCACCGGGGCATGTGAAGCCATGGTAGTTGACGTGCAGTGCGTCTTCCAGAATCTGGCCAACGTGGCCAAGTGCTTCCATACCAAATTGATCACCACCCATCCCATGGCGAAAATGGAGCAGGACAACGTCATCCATATCCAGTTTGACGAACACCATGCCATGGAAGACGCCAAGCGCATTGTAAAGATGGCCATTGACAATTTTACCAACCGGGGGGCCGACGTCATGATTCCCCGGCACAAGGCCACCCAGATTGCCGGATTCGGCGTTGAGTCGATCCAGTATCAACTCGGCGGCACTTTCCGGGGCGATTACTACACCTTAAACGACAACATTATCAACGGCCGGATCCGCGGTATCGCCGGCGTGGTTGGCTGCAACAACGCACGGACACGCCACAATGAGGCCCATATAACGATCGTAAAGGAACTCATCAAGAATGACGTCATCGTCCTGACCACCGGCTGCAACGGCATTGCCTGTGCAATGGAAGGGCTTCTGACGCCCGAGGCGGCCAGCGTCTACTGTGGCCCGGGCCTGGCGGAAGTCTGTGAAACGGTTGGCATCCCGCCGGTTCTCCACCTGGGATCCTGCGTTGACAACAGCCGGATCCTTCTGGCGGCAACAGAAGTGGTAAAGGCCGGTGGGCTTGGAACCGAGCTCAAAGACCTGCCCGCAGCCGGTTCCGCTCCTGAATGGATGAGCGAAAAGGCGATATCCATCGGCCAGTATTTTGTTTCCTCCGGTGTTTATACCATATTTGGCGCGACGTTCCCGACAACGGGCGCACCGGTATTCGAAAAACATCTGTTTGAGGACATGCTTAAAATGTACGGCGGCAGGTGGGATTACGAGGCCGACCCGATCCTCCATGCACGCAAGATGATTGCCCATATCGATGCCAAGCGCAAGGAGCTGGGAATTGACAAGGCAAGGGAACGCGTACTGATGGATATGGCCGACCGCCAGAAGCTTGATGCCGTATAGATAAGATAATCAACCAGATTTATAAAATATCAAGGTAAACATAAAAAATCCTCAACGAAGGAGGAACACATGTCAAAACTGATCGCATTTGCTGCCATACAAGGTGGCTATAAAGTTGTATCGCAGGCCGAAGGCGAACTGGACAAAATGCTCAAGTCCTATGATGCCAGCACCAAGGTGGAGTTTCCGAATACAGGGTATTTTCTGCCGGTTATTTATTCGCTCACCGGCATGAAGGTGGAAACCCTGGAAGACATGAAAGCGCCGCTGGAATTCGCACGCAAACTGCTGCCCCCCCATGTCAAGGGGAAGCATCACCTTCCGTTTCTGGGGCCCCTTCTGGATGCCGGCATGGCTGCCATCCTGGCCTATGAACTCAAGGAAGGTATGAGAATCGTAAAGGAACCCGATTTTTATTATCCCGAGGAAGACCCGGATGTTGAAAACGGGAAGGTGTGGCTCGGCCCGGCCGACGACATCGTCCTGCGTAAGCGCGGCGTGGAATTCGTTGACGGCTCCGCACCCGGTTTTGCCGCCATTGTCGGCGCGGCACCTTCTCCGGAAATCGCCAAGCAGATCGTAGAAGACTACCAGAAGCGAAACCTGTATATCTTCTGCGCTGCCCAGCATCGCGGCATTTCCGTCATTGAGCAGCTGCTGGAAGCGGGCGTACAGGTCGGCTGGAATACCCGTATCGTTCCTTTTGGCCCGGATATTTCTTCGGCCGTATTCGCCCTTGGTTTCGCCAACCGTGCCGCCATGGCTTTCGGCGGTCTGCAGCCCGGCGATTACAAGCGGATTCTCAAGTACAACAAGGATCGTATCTTTGCATTTGTCAACGCCCTTGGCGATATCGGCACCGAATGGGGTGTTGCCGCAGCCGGCTGCGTCAACTGGGGCTTCCCGACCCTGGCGGACACGGATATTCCCGAGATTCTGCCCACTGGTATCTGCACCTACGAACACGTGGTCGCAAACGTCGCCCACGACGAGATCGTACAGCGCTCGGTTGAAGTCCGCGGCCTCAAGGTTACCGTTTCCGATATTGACATTCCCTGCGCGTTCGGTCCGGCATACGAAGGTGAGCGCGTTCGCGGAAAAGATCTTTACGGCCAGATGGGCGGCGGCAAGACCCAGTGCACCGAGCTGGTGAAAATGGCGGACATGAAGGAAATCGAAGACGGCAAGGTCGAGGTTGTCGGGCCCGATGTCGGCGACATGGAAGAAGGCAGCACGCTGCCGCTGGGCATTTATGTCCAGATCGCCGGCCGTGAATTCCAGGCGGATTTCGAGCCGATTCTCGAGCGCCAGATTCACCACCTCGTCAACTACATCCAGGGCGTCATGCATATCGGACAGCGGGATATCTCCTGGATCCGTATCAGCAAGTCGGCCGTTGAAAAGGGCTTTACCTTGAAAGACATCGGCAAGGTCCTGCATGCCAAGATGCATCAGGATTTCGGCAAGGTGCTCGACAAGGTCCAGGTTACCCTGTATACCAAAAAGGGTGACGTGGATAAGATGACGGAGCGGGCCCGTGCCGAATACAAGGCAAGGGACGAGCGTGTGGAAAACATGCGGGACGAAGATGTGGATACCTATTATTCCTGCACCCTGTGCCAGTCTTTCGCGCCCAACCATGTGTGTACGGTCAGCCCGGAACGAACCGGCCTCTGCGGCGCCTATAACTGGATGGACTGCAAGGCGTCTTTCGAAATCAATCCCACCGGTCCGAACCAGCCCATCAAGAAGGGCGAAGTGCTCGATCCCCGCCTGGGCCAGTGGAAGGGTGTCAATGATTTTGTCAAACAGGCCTCCCGCGGTGCGGTGGAAAGCTACAACTTCTACTCCATCGTTCATGACCCGATGACCACATGCGGCTGCTGTGAATGTATTGCGGCGATGCTTCCCTCCTGCAACGGTATTATGACGGTTGGCCGTGAATACACCGGAGATACCCCCTGCGGCATGAAGTTTACGACCCTTGCCGGTGTCATGGGCGGCGGCGCGAAGTCCCCGGGTTTTGTCGGACACTCGAAATTCAACGTCACCCAGCGCAAATTTATCCGCGGTGATGGCCCGCCCGACATGGAAACCGGCGGCATCCTCCGCCTCGTATGGATGCCCAAAGGCTTGAAGGATGAGCTCAAAGAGCGCATCGATGTCCGCGGCGAGGAACTTGGCTATCCGAATCTCTACGATATGATCGCCGATGAAACCGTTGGTACATCAGAAGAAGAGATCATGGATTTCCTCAAGGAAAAGGGACATCCCGCCCTTGATATGGCGCCGATTGTCGGTTGATGAGTAATATATGAGCCGCATCCGGTTCTGCGGACAAATCGATAAAACGATTTGCCCGCATGCCGGAGCGGCTTTTGACTAATTGATAAGGATAGCGAAAGTAAGGAGATTAAAATGGCATTAACCGGTATTCAGATATTCAAACTCCTGCCGCAGACCAACTGCAAGGAATGTGGAGCACCGACCTGTCTCGCCTTTGCGATGAATCTCGCTTCCGGAAAAGCTGAGCTCGACGCCTGTCCGTACGTTTCAGACGAGGCCAGGGAACAGCTTGCGGAAGCATCGGCGCCTCCGATTCTGCCGGTCAAGATCGGCAAGGGTGTAAGGGCCCGCACCATAGGCGGTGAAACCGTATTGTACCGTCATGAAAAAACCTTTTACAATCCGACCATACTGGCCGCAAAAGTCAAATCGGATATTTCCGATGCCGACCTGGAGAAAAAGCTTGCCGTATGGAATGCATTCCAGTATGAGCGGGTCGGGTTCAACCTGCGCCCGGAAATCATTGCCGTGGAAGATGTTAACGGCGATAAGGATGCGTTTGCAAAGGTCGCAAAGGCCATTGCAGAGAAGTCCGAGTTCAACCTGATCCTGATGTCCGATAAGATCGATGTGATCAAAGCCGGCGTGGAAGTCAGCAAGTTCAAGCGTCCGCTTCTTTACGGAGCGACCGCAGACAACCTCGACGATTTTGCAGCCGTAGCCAAGGAAAACGATCTGCCCCTGTCTGTCAAAGGGGACGGTGTCGACTCCCTTCCGGCAATGACGGATAAGCTCAGAGACGCCGGTTTGAAGCAGATCGTGATTGATTCGGGCGCACGGGAAGTCAAGCAG
>JAABUA010000047.1 GCA_011389515.1 Desulfobacteraceae bacterium | reverse complement strand
CAACGCGTCAAAAGTGCGGAAAATATCCATTCCGTTTTCGGCCGTTCGCTGTACAAAGGCTTTGGCAACGTCATCCGGGTAGTTTCGGTAGCCCACGAGATTCTGGGCGCGGAGCAGCATGGAAAGCGGCGTTTTTTTGAAATACCGTTTCATGGTTCTCAGCCGCTCCCAGGGATCCTCGTTCAAAAACCGGTGCGTGGTGTCGAAGGTGGCACCCCCCCAGACTTCCACAGCCCAGAATCCGATATTATCCATCATTTCCGCGACCGGTATCATGTCTTCTGTCCTGCCCCGGGTCGCAAACAGCGACTGGTGACCGTCCCGCAAGGTCAAATCCATGATTTTGACCGGATTTTCAGCCTTTGGGCGATCCATCTCGTAATTCATTTCTGTCATCTTGACTTGAAAATGATCCGTCATCTTTTGCACTCCCCTCACACAGGTAATCGTGATTATATTTTTCTAAAAGTCATCAAGAGTTTATCTTTTCGACCCACTGCACATGCCGGGTTCATCCCCGAAGCGCCCTGTAATGCATCATTGTCCTCGTCTGCATCTGGGCGTTTCTCCCTGAAAGGCCATACGGTTTTGCAAACCCGCCCGCTGCCGGGTCGGGAATGGCTACGATGCGCGCAGGCACCCCGATTGCTGCAATTTGCTGCCGCTCTGTCTCAAGGTACTGCATAACGGCTGCCAGGGCGGCTTTTTTCTTTTTATCCATGTTCATCATGGCAGGTGAACTCCTGGTTCTTCAGTTTATGCCGGAATATTGCCGTGTTTTTTGGGTGGCAGCGTCTGGCGCTTGCCGGCAAGTATTTCCAGTGATTCGATCAACCGGGGGCGCGTTTCGCTGGGAACGATAATATCGTCAATATACCCCCTGTTTGCGGCAATATACGGGTTGGAAAAAATTTGCTTGTATTCCTCAACTTTTTCCTTGCGTTTTGCCGCCGGATCATCCGAATCCTGTATTTCACGGCGATGAATAATGTTGGCCGCGCCTTCGGCGCCCATGACCGCGATCTCGGCCGTCGGCCAGGCGAAAGCCATGTCCGCCCCAAGGTGTTTCGATGACATGGCGATATACGCCCCGCCGTAATCCTTCCGGACAATGACGAGCAGCTTGGGCACGGTCGCCTCGGAATAGCACCAGAGCAGTTTTGCGCCGTGGCGTATGATTCCGCCCCACTCCTGTTCGCTACCGGGGAGGTAGCCGGGGACATCCGCAAAGGTCAGGATGGGAACATTGAATGCATCACAGAACCGTATAAATCTTGTTGCTTTGTCAGATGCGTCAATATCAAGACACCCGGCCAGATACTTTGGCTGGTTTGCGATAATGCCGATGCTCCGTCCATTCAATCGGGCAAAACCGACGATGATGTTTTTGGCATAATGTTCATGGGGCTCAAAAAATTCACCGTTGTCCACGATGGCGCGTATGATGTCCTTCATGTCGTATGACTTGTTCACATCCGCGGGAACCAGCGTGTCCAGTGCCGGGTCCATCCGGCCCGGATCGTCCCCGGTGTCGACGATTGGCGGATCTTCAATATTGTTTGGCGGCAAAAAGGAGAGCAGCTTGCGAATGCATTCAATGCCATGTGAATCAGAGTCGCATGCAAAATGCGCGACGCCGCTCTTTTCGTTATGGGTCATGGCGCCGCCGAGATCCTCGAAAGAGATTTCCTCTCCGGTGACCGATTTGATCACCTGGGGTCCGGTAATAAACATGTGGCTTGTCTTTTTCACCATGAACACGTAGTCGGTCATGGCCGGCGAATATACTGCGCCTCCCGCTGTCGGCCCCATGATGGCCGAAATCTGCGGAATAACCCCGGAGCAGATTGAATTGCGGTAAAAAATCTCCCCGTATCCGAACAAGGCATCCACGCCTTCCTGTATGCGGGCGCCGCCGGAGTCATTGAACCCCACAACCGGAACGCCTGCCTTCAGGGCCAGGTCCATTACCTTGCATATTTTCTTGGCGTGCATTTCTCCAAGACTGCCCGCTCTTGCGGTAAAATCCTGCGCAAACGCAAAAACCGGACGCCCCTCCACGAGCCCGTGCCCGGTGATGACGCCGTCGGAGGGGATGTCCACCTTGTCCATTCCGAAATTGACGCACCGATGTCGTACGAAAACATCCAACTCCCGAAAGGTGCCGGGATCAAAAAAATAGTCAAGGCGTTCCCTTGCGGTCAGCTTGCCGTCCTTTTTGTGCTTGGCGACCGCGGCTTCCCCTCCCATTTTCTGAATTGTTTCCTTTAAGGCTTTCATTTCCTTGATTTTATCCGAAGCCTCGCCCATAAATGATTTCCTTTCCCTACTTCGGTTTGATAATTTTATATAAATGTTGCTTGCATCAATTGCTCCGGGTCCTTCCGGATTCGGACTGCTCAAGCAGTTCCAGAAGCCGCCAGGCACCCATCATTGCCGTGGCATTGCCGGTTTCGACCTGTTTCTGGATCTCGGGCAGCAGTTTTTTCACCTTCGGCAACTGATAAAACCATTCTTTAATGCCTTCGTCAAGGAGATACAGAAACCAGTCTTTTGCCTGCTGCTTCCGCTTTCTTTCAAAACGGCCATTTTTTTTCATGATACGGTTATGGCGAAGGACCGTTTCCCAAAGGTCATCCAGCCCCGACATGGTCAGCGCGCTGCACGTGAGAACCGGGGGATGCCAGGAAGCATCCGGTGATATCATGAAATGCAGGGCATTCTCATAGACCTGCTTGGCTTTTTCGGCGCGCTTGATATTGTCGCCGTCGGCCTTGTTTACGGCCAGGGCATCGGCGATCTCCAGTATGCCGCGCTTGATGCCCTGGAGCTCGTCGCCGGCGCCGGACAGCATCAAAACCAGAAAAAAATCGACCATGGATGCCACCGAATACTCGGACTGACCAACGCCTACGGTTTCAACCATAACCACGTCAAACCCGGCGGCCTCGCAAACCAGTATGGTTTCGCGTGTTTTTCTGGCCACGCCGCCGAGCGTTTTTCCCGCGGGCGACGGGCGGATGTAGGCGCGGGGATCGGCGGACAACTTTTCCATCCGGGTTTTGTCCCCCAGTATGCTCCCCCCGCTTTTGGCGCTGCTGGGATCCACTGCCAGAATCGCCACCCGGTGTTCGTTTTCCAGAAGAGACAACCCCAGGCTTTCTATAAACGTGCTTTTCCCCACACCAGGGACGCCGGAAACCCCCAGCCGGATTGAGTTTCCGGAATGGGGAAGGAGGCTGCCCATGATCTCGTCGGTCATCTGCTTGTGCCTGGGAAGCGCGCTCTCAATCAAGGTTATGGTTTTGGACAGGATTTTCCTGTCACCGGCCAGCACCCCCTCGATGTGATATTTCGGATCCTTTTCAACCATTATTTTCCAAGATGTTCAAAACCTGGTTGGCCGAATCCGTTACCATCGAACCCGGGCCGAAAACTTTGGCTACGCCGGCCTCGAAAAGAAAGTCATAGTCGACCGGGGGAATGATACCGCCGACCACGACCACGATATCCTCTCCCCCCTCTTTTTTCAGCGCCTCCAGAAGCTTGGGTACAAGAATCTTGTGCGCGCCCGCAAGGCTGGATACACCTAATACATGCACGTCGTTTTCAATGGCGATCCTGGCGGCCTCTTCAGGCGTCTGGAACATAGGGCTCAAATCCACGTCAAATCCAAGATCCGCATATGCCGTGGCAACCACTTTGATGCCGCGATCATGGCCGTCCTGCCCCATCTTGGTCAGAAGAATCCTGGGGCGTCTGCCGTTTTTCTCCATGAACTGCTCGCAGCGTTTCCGGATAGAGGCAATAATTTCATCATCCTGGTATTCACCGGCATAGACACCGGATATGCACTGGCTTGTCGCGGTAAAACGCCCGAAGACCGATTCCATGGCATCTGATATTTCCCCTACCGTGGCCCTGGCCCGTACCGCAGGAATGACTGCCTCAAGCAGATTCCCGTTGGACGCGGCGCAGTTGGCAAGCGCTTCGAGCGTTCGTTTTACCTCGGCGTCATCTCTTTTTTCCTTGATGTCGTTTACCGCAGCAATCTGGCTGTCGCGAACCGCCTCGGAGATTTCACGAACATCGATGGGCACTTCATCTTCCACCTGGTATTTATTGACCCCGACAACGACCTCCCTGCCCTGGTCGATCCTGGCCTGACGGCGGGCTGAAGCTTCCTCGATCCGCATTTTCGGCATACCTGCCGATATTGCCTTTGCCATGCCGCCCATCTCCTCCACCTCTTCGATGATGGCGCGGGCTTTTTCGACGATTTCACTGGTGAGCTTTTCAATGTAATAGCTGCCGCCCAAAGGATCAACGACCTTGGTTACCTGGGACTCTTCCTGAATGACAATCTGGGTATTCCTGGCCACCCGTGCGGACAGATCCGTGGGGAGGCTGACCGCCTCGTCAAAGGCATTGGTATGCAGGGACTGGGTCCCGCCGAGAACGGCGGCAAGCGCTTCCAGCGTGGTTCGAATGATGTTGTTGTATGGATCCTGCTGGGTAAGGCTCCATCCGGATGTCTGCACGTGGGTCCGGAGCATGGACGAGCGCGGATCCTTTGGGTCAAATTGCTTCATGAGGTCGGCCCACAGGAAACGCGCGGCCCTGAGCATGGCGATCTCCATGAAGAAGTTCATGCCCACACCGAAAAAGAAGGAGAGCCGTGGAGCGAACTTGTCGATTGCCAGCCCCGCATCAAGCGCGGCACGCACATACTCCAGCCCGTCCGCAAGGGTAAATGCGGTTTGCAGAACAGAATCCGCACCGGCCTCCATCATGTGATACCCGCTGATACTCACTGTGTTGAATTTGGGCATGTGGGTGGAACAATAGCCGATAATATCCGATATGATTCGCATGGACGGTTCCGGCGGATAAATATAGGTATTTCGGGTCAGGTATTCCTTTAGAATATCATTTTGGATGGTGCCGGTCAGTTTGTCCTGGCTTACCCCCTGCTCCTCGGCAGCCACGATGTATCCGGCCAGAACCGGCAGCACCGCGCCGTTCATGGTCATGGACACCGACATCTTGTCAAGGGGGATGCCGTCAAAAAGAACTTTCATGTCCTCTACGGAATCAATGGGCACGCCGGCTTTTCCAACGTCGCCGATGACCCGGGGGTGGTCCGAATCGTAGCCGCGATGGGTCGCCAGGTCAAACGCCACGGAAAGCCCCTTCTGCCCTGCGGCCAGATTTTTCCGGTAAAACCGGTTGGACTCTTTGGCAGTGGAAAACCCGGCATACTGGCGTATGGTCCATGGCCGGACCGTGTACATGGTGGCGCGGGGCCCCCTGACAAACGGGTGCATACCCGGCAGTGAGTTGACAAATTCGATCCCTTTGGTGTCTTCGGCCGTATACAGCGGCTTGATGGTTATTCCTTCCGGAGATTTCCATTCAAGGGTTTCAACAGGCTTTCCCTTGAGTTCCTTGCCGGCCAGATCGACCCATTCTTTCTTTTTCGGATGTTCACCCATAATGCGCTCCGTTGCTTGAAACATTATCATAAGCTTGCCCAAACTAAGATTTATATCACGCTTCGGCAAGGTTGAAAACCAAAAAGAGGTTTGCAGTGTTTTTAATAATAAACGCTGTATTTTTTTTCTCAAAAAAAAGAAAAAACTTACTTTTCACAAAGCTCCACAAGCACGCCGCCCGTTGCCTTGGGGTGCAGAAAAGCGATGCGCGCGCCGCCGGCGCCTTTGCGCGGCGTTTCATCAATCAGCCGGACGCCTTTCTCCTTTAGCTCGGCAAGCGCCTGATCGATGTTTTCCACCCGGAAAGCGATGTGATGAATCCCCTGTCCCTTTTTCTCGATAAATTTGCTGATCGGACCGTCTGCTTCGGTCGATTCGAGCAGTTCGACTTCGCTTTCCCCCACCGGCATGAAAGCGGTGGTGACCTTCTGTTCCTTCACCGTTTCCTCCCCCTCGTACGGGAGACCCAAAATGTCAGACCAGAAAACTTTTCCTTCTGCATTGCTGTTTACGGCAACACCGATGTGATCGATATGGAGAATTTTCATTGAATACCTCATTTTTCTTAAAAGAATTTATATTATATAATGATAAAGTGTCTGTGTCGTTATTTTTCCATCATTTGATGGGCAAATTTATCGGATCAAACCGTTCTTGTCAAGGAAGATTGAAAAGGGTTGAAAAAAACATTTCCCCCGCATTAAAAGAACTGCGAACGAACGGGCCGGCCACCGCACGGGAAAAGCCGGCCTCAAGAGCCAGTTTTTGCCAGGCGTCAAATTCTTCTGGAGGAACATACCTGGAAACGGGCCAATGATTTTTTGAGGGGGCAAGATATTGCCCCATGGTGAAAAGCCTGCATCCGGCATCCACCAGATCTGCCAAAACGGTCTCAACCTCGCTTTCCTGTTCGGACATGCCAAGCATCATGCCGGATTTCGTCACGATACGGGAATCCATGACAGCGACCCGGCGGATGATCCCGATGCTTCTTGCATAGTCCGCCCCGGGGCGGACTGCCGGATACAGCCGCGGCACGGTTTCCACGTTGTGGTTGATCACATCCGGAGAAGCGGAAACAATCACTTCCAATGCGTTCTGGTCCCCCTTGAAATCCGGAATTAACACTTCAACACGAACGCCGGATATTTTCTTTCGAAGGGCCTGTATTGTCCTGGAAAACATTTCTGCGCCCCCGTCCGGCAGGTCGTCTCGGGTAACGGATGTCACAACGACATACGTGAGACCCATATCCGAGGCAAGCTGCGCCACGCGCTCCGGTTCGCCGGGATCAACCTGTACGGGCGGCTTCCCGGCAATATTGCAGAAACGGCAGCGACGGGTGCAATAAGGCCCTGAAATAAGGAATGTCGCTGTTTTTTTTGCGCCGCACTCCCAGCGGTTCGGGCATGCGGCTTCCCGGCATACAGTGTGGAGGTTGTGCTTTTCCATCATTTCGTGAATGGTGCGAAAATCCCTGCCGGAAAGAAGGGTTTTTCTCAACCACTGCGGCTTATTCAAGGTGTGCCCGGTCATTTCCACTCCTCAACCGATGTTTTCAATCGACTGGTTCAGCACATTTTCACTCACAGACAAAAGGCTTGCATCAAAAAGGCCGGCAACGTGCCTTTTGACCGATGTGTGCAATTGTGCCATGTCCACCGGGCGCTTGCGTTCTTCCAACAGCGACGTCATGGACACATCTTTCAGGCCGCAGGGGTGGATCCATTGAAACGGGGCGAGATCATTGTTCGCATTTATGGCAAAACCATGAAAACTGATCCCCCGGGAAACGGCAAAACCGATGCTTGCGATTTTTCGCCCGTTCACCCACACGCCCCGGCTTTTTTCATCCCGATCGCCATTCACCCCGAAATCGGCTGCCGCCCGGATCACGATTTCTTCAACCTTTTCCACCAGCCTTCTTATATCCGTCCGTTCGCAGCGCATATCCATGATCAGATATCCAACGAGCTGGCCGGGGCCGTGATACGTTATGTCCCCTCCCCTCAAGGTAGAAACCAGCCGGATGTTTTTGGTGCCAAGCATCTCTTCATCAACGAGCAGGTTTGACCGTCCGCCCCGCCTGCCAACTGTAAAGACCGGTTTGTGCTCGAGAAGCATGAGGACATCATGCGCCAGGCGCTGATCATGCCTTGCCGCCACGATGCGCTCCTGGAGCAGGATGGCAGCATCATATTCGAGGCTTCCCGGTTCGTAAACAAGCCATTTGAAGGAAGTATTCATTTATTCTTACTATGATAAAATCAAAACGGGAGATTGCAAAAGCAGCTTTGCCATTTTGGCATGGGATGGGAACCGGAAGTGGCTTCTACGTATCTTCTGAATCCGGAGAGGAAGCAGGCGCGTGATCGGTTTGATAAAAAAGATTGTAGATTTTTTTCACGCCGCCGCCGATCAACAGGATGCTCACAAGGTACAAAGACAACTTGACATACCAGGTTCCGAAAACAGGCTCATTAACGGAATATTCCGCAATGATCTCAGGGATGCGAAATAGAAAAGAGATTCCCATCAGCAGAAGGGCGCATCCCCACAAGAGTTGGAAGATCTGCGTACTGTCGAGCTTTTTCATCGCGGGCCGCATAATTTGTTTGATTTGTCTTTATAAAAATAGTAGAAAGCCGGATTATTTAAATGTAAAGGTCAGGCTCGACCGGTTATCCGGAAAATGTTTCGCTCACAATGAATATTATCTATATACCTCCTCAACGGTTGTGTCAACGATGGAGGCTTTATAGTCTGGCCCTTTGACGGAAAGGGACAGCAACACATTGCAAGGGACGTCTTTTTATAATGGAAAACGATAACATAATGGAAAACGATAACAATCAACAATTTGAACACAAGCTCCGTTTGAGAAGCCTCACCATTGCGGATTACGATGATATCCAGGAAATCATGGAATTGGTGTATCCGGGAATGGGGGCGTGGTCGCCCAGGGAATTCGCGCTGATGATTGACCGGTTCCCGGAGGGTCAGATCTGCATCGAAGACAAGGGGAAAGTCATCGCCGCTGCCCTGACCATACGGGTAAACATGGAGGAATACGAATCCCGGCACACCTATGATGACGTTATTGGAAAAGGCCGTCTGCGCAACCACGATCCCAAGGGGGATGCGCTCTACGGCATCGATGTGTTTGTTCACCCGGACTACCGTGGTCTCCGACTGGGCCGCCGACTGTATGATGCCCGAAAAGAGCTCTGCGAGGAGCTAAATCTGAAGGGAATCATATTCGGGGGGCGCATTCCGGGATACGAAGATCATCATAAGGAACTGAGCCCCCAGCAATACATTGAAAAGGTCAAAAACAGCGAAATCTATGACCCGGTGCTCTCCTTTCAGCTGGCCAATGATTTTCACATCAAAAAAATCCTGAAAAATTACAATCCGGAAGACGTGGAATCGCGCTCCTACGGCATTTTGATGGAGTGGAACAATATTTTCTACGAAAGGAAGAAAAAGCTCTTCGGGGGGCGAAAATCGTATCCACGGATCAGCGTGGTGCAGTGGCAGATGCGCCCGTTTTCATCCTTTGACGATTTCATGCACCAGGTGGAATTTTTCGTTGACGCGGTTTCCGGCTATAACAGCGATCTTGTGCTGTTTCCAGAGCTTTTGAACGCCCCGCTCATGGCCCATTTCAACCAGGAAAATCCGGCCGAAGCCATGCGGCTTCTGGCAGAATACACCGAACCGCTTCGAGAAGCCGTCCTCCAGATGGCCCTTGCATATAACATCAATATCGTTGCCGGCAGCGTTCCGGAGTACCGGGATGAACATCTCTACAACGTATCTTACATCTGCAGGCGGGACGGTACATGGGACAGCCAATACAAGCTTCACATCACGCCGGACGAGGCCCAGTACTGGGGATTACAGGGCGGGGAGGCGCTGAAGATTTTCAAAACGGATATCGGCAGGGTCGGCATACTGATCTGCTACGACGTGGAATTTCCCGAACTTGCCCGTTATCTCGTGGACAAGGAAATGGATATTCTTTTGGTGCCGTTCTGGACGGACACGAAAAACGCTTACCTCCGGGTGCGGCGCTGCGCCCAGGCACGCGCCATTGAAAATGAATGCTACGTTGCCATATCCGGCAGTGTCGGCAACCTGCCCCGGGTTGAAAACATGGACATCCAGTATTCCCAGTCGGCCATCTTCACCCCGTCGGATTTTGCTTTCCCCCATGATGCAATCGCCGCGGAAGCAACACCCAATACCGAAATGACGCTCATGGTTGATTTGGACCTGGACCTTCTAAAAGAGCTTCGCGAACAGGGAAGCGTCAGAAACCTGCAAAGCCGGCGGCTGGATTTGTATAATATCCGCTGGAAGTCGTCTTAAAAAGGACGCCGGTCTTCCAGTTCCGCCAGGCGGCGGTCAAAAGCCTCCTGGTGGGCATCGTGCTTTTCTGAAAGGGTCTCCATTTCTTCAAACGATTTATCGACAGCTTTCTGGCAGTGCCCGATGGAAATGGACAGATCGGTGATTTCCCGGTTGTTCCCCTTTTCGATGGCCGTCTGCATTTTTTCATTGAGCAGGCCCATTTCCGCTTCCTTTTTTATGATCAACGTCTCCACTTGTTCGATGGCTTCTTTTATGGGTTTCAGTGCCTGATTTTTTTCCGTGATGATATCCGAGCGAAACCGCTTGTAATCTTTCAAGCTCAATTGCCCGGCGGCGTCTTTTACGCTCCGGCAATCATTGCTCCCCCCGTTTTCGGAAAACGATTCGGCAGGCGCTTCATCTCCCCAGCCGCCGGCCTCCAGAAACTCCTGGTACGTTCCATCAAAGATATCAATGCCGTTTTCTGAAAAAACGACCAGGCGTTCGGCCAGTGCATGGAGAAACATTTCATTATGTGTCACCATGATTACGCCGCCGTCAAATGCGTCTATGGCCGATAAAAGCGCATCGCAGGACTCCATGTCAAAATGGTTGGTTGGCTCATCGAGCAGAAGGAAATTGACCGGTGTACCAAGGAGCTTTCCCAGCATGACCCGGCATTTTTCTCCCCCGGAGAGAACCCCGATTTTTTTCAGGGCCGCGTCTCCCTCGAAGAGCATGGCACCGCATATATTTCTGGCTGCCTGCCGGCTCAGCTTTGGGTTGGAACAAAGAATTTCATCCTCGATAGTCCGCTCGTCCACCAAAGAGGATATGTTTGTCTGCTCGAAAAACCCCGCTGCAAGATTGGGGTGGGGATCGATACGTCCGGCATCCGGTGCAAGGTCCCCTGCAAGAATTCTAAGCAGGGTCGTCTTTCCCGCACCGTTTCGCCCCACGATACATACGCGCTCTTTTGCGGCCACGTTGAGGGAAAGACCTGCAATAAGGGGACGAGACTCGTTTTTGATGTAGGAAAAAGAGATGTTTTGCGCATGGAGCATATATTTGCCGGAAAATGGTACCGCCTGAAACTGGAAATCAAGCGTTTTGTTATGCTGCAGCTTTTCTTTCGGCGTCATTTTTTCAATGGTTTTTATACGGGACTGGACCATTCCTGCAAGGCGCGCTTTTGCGCGAAAGCGGGAAATGAATTTCTCAATCTCCTTTCTCTTTCGCTCGTCATTTTTTCGCGTCTTTTCGTGAACCTCTTCGTCCTGGGCGATCCGGCTGTAAAACTTCTGCGTATCCCCCTTGATTTTCCGCACCTTGTTTCGAACGATTCCCAGCACGTGGGTCACCACATCGTCCATGAAACTACGATCATGGGTGATGACAAGGAGTTCACCCGGCCAGCTCTTCAAAAATCCCTTGATCCAGCGAATGGAGGTGATGTCCAGGTAGTTGGTGGGCTCATCGAGCATAAGGCAATCCGGACGCGAGACAAGCGTCCGGGCAAGATTGAGCCGCACTTGAAACCCGCCGGAAAATTCGTGAGGGCTGCGGCCCAGATCGTCATTGGAGAACCCCAGTCCGGCCAGGATTTTTTCTACCCGCCAGTGCTCTCCTTCGCAATCCGGACCCAGGCCGCGCATCCCTTCTTCCAGGACGGTATCTGTAAAAAATTCAAGCTTCTGGCTGACATAGCCGAGACGATAATTTTTCGGGAAGCCGATGGAACCGGAATCCGGGGACTGCTGACCGGAAATCATGTCAAACAGGGTGGTTTTGCCGTGGCCGTTTCGACCCACAAGCCCCACCTTTTCCTTTGGATTGATCTTAAAACCGATGTTTTCAAAAAGGACGTAACTGCCGTAGCTCTTGCTTACATTTTCAACGTTGATCATAATATTTCTTTACACTGTTGGAGAGAACCCATCTCAACCGGTTAATCCGGTTTGTCGATGCCAAGTTTGTCGAGGCGGTAACGGAGAGAGCGAAAGCTGATGCCCAATAGATCCGCGGCCCTGTTCTTGCTGCCGCCGGAAACTTCAATGGATTTTTCAAGGTAGGCTTTTTCGATTTCTTCCAGTATGCTGTCCAGAGAAACGCCTTTTGAAACGTCGTCCAGATCGAAACGCTTGTTTTTGATCCCTTCTATCCAGCGCCTTTTGTGAATGGACAGGGAGAGATTGTCAGGCAGCAGTATATTGGTACTGGAAAGCGCGACGCTTCGTTCGATCAGGTTCTCGAGTTCCCTGATATTCCCGGGGAAATCGTATTTCTGAATCAGGTCAACCGCATATGAGGAAATCTTGGTGATCTCCTTTCCCTGCTCCCGGGAATACTTGTCAAGAAAATGCTGCGCCAGTGCGCGGATATCCCCTTTTCGCTCCCGAAGCGGCGGCACTTTTATCTCAACAACATTGAGCCTGTAGTACAGGTCTTCACGGAATCGTCCGGCAATAACCTCTTCCTGAAGGTTCTTGTTTGTGGCAGACAGGATCCGTATGTCCACATTGATATCATCGCTGCCGCCGACCGGTTTGAAGGATCTCTCCTGCACCACCCGGAGCAGTTTGATCTGCATCTGGGGCTGCAGTTCACCGACTTCATCCAGAAATACGGTCCCTGTGTCGCCTGCTTCGAACAGGCCCTTCTTGTCCTGGGAAGCCCCGGTGAAAGCGCCTTTTTTATATCCAAAAAATTCACTTTCGATCAATGTTTCGGGTATGCTCCCGCAGTTGATCACAACAAAAGGCTTGTCATGACGGCTGCTCTGCTCGTGTATGGCGCGGGCGATCAATTCCTTGCCGGTACCGCTTTCACCGGTGATCATCACATTGGTTTTTGTATCGGATATCTGGGATATGGTCTTGTAAATATGCGTCATACGTGGGCTGCTGCCCACGATGCTTCCGAAATGAAGGCTTTCCTTCAAAATATCGTCAAGATGGCTTTTTTCCTCGGAAAGCGTCTTTAACTGCAAGGCTTTTGAAACGGTATGCTTCAACTCATCATTGTCAAACGGCTTCGGGAGGTAATCATACGCCCCTTCGTTCATCGCCTGGACGGCATTTTCAGCAGTTGCGTAAGCGGAAATTATTATGACGACACTGTCCGGGTATTGAAACTTCGCTTTTTTCAGCACCTCTATTCCGTTTATATCGCCCAACCGGAGATCACAGAGAACAAGGTCATAAAAATTCTTATCGAGCATCTGCACGGCCTTCTTCCCGGTACCGGCAGTATCCACGTGATACCCTTCCGCACCGAGCATCAGTTCCAGAAATTCGCGCATGCTCAGCTCATCGTCTACAACAAGTATTTTATCTTTGGATTCAAGCATATAAATATAAAATTATAATGTATTACCTGAAGAATTATACACAATGGTTCCGTTCACAATGGTATATACGGCGCGTCCTTTCATTTCCCATCCATCAAAGGGCGTATTCCGGCTTTTTGAATACCCTTTTTCTGAAGCATACGTATACATCCGGTTTGGATCGATAATCGTGATATCCGCCGTTTGCCCGATATCGAGGGAGCTTTTCACGCCAATGATTTTCGCGGGATTCAGACTCATTTTCATAATCAGCTGCGAAAAATCCATCACCCCCTCCTCCACCAGACAAAGCGATAGCGGAAGAGCGGTTTCAAGGCCTGTGATGCCGTTTGCTGCGGCGTCGAATTCCACAGCCTTTTCCGTCTCTGCATGGGGGGCGTGATCGGTTGCAATAACATCGATCGTATCGTCGGCAAGCGCTTCCCGGATTGCCGCCCTGTCTTTTTCCGACCGCAGCGGTGGATTCATTTTGGCATGGGTGTCATAGGACATAACCGCTTTGTCGGTCAGGGTAAAATAATGAGGTGCGGTTTCGGCGGTGATCCGGACCCCCCTGGTTTTTGCCGCCCGTATGGCCGCGACGGATTCCGCCGTGCTCACATGCGCGATATGCACCGGGCAACCGGTCAATTCGCTGAGTGCGATGTCGCGCATCACCATAATGCTCTCCGTTGCATTGGGTATGCCGGAAAGCCCCAGCCGGGTTGAAAGCGGCCCTTCGTTCATGGACCCGCCCGCAAGATATGGATCTTCACAATGAGAAATAACAGGAATGCCAACGCCGGAAGCATACTCAAGCGCTCTTCGCATCAGAAGCGAATCGACAACGGGTCGACCGTCATCCGATACCGCAACGATGCCGGCGGCGCGCATATCGCCGATTTCCGCCATTTGCCGGCCTTCCAGCCCAACGCTGACCGCACCGACCGGGTAAACCCGAACAGACCGAAAAGAAGCGGCCTTATCGATAATGTATCGTGTAATCTGGGAATTATCATTTACCGGGGACGTATTGGGCATGCAGCATACAGCGGTGAACCCGCCGGCCGCCGCGGCTTTTATTCCGGACTCGATGGTTTCCTTGTATTCATGACCCGGCTCCCGAAGGTGAACATGCATATCAATGAGCCCCGGTGCCACTATACATCCAGAGGCATTGATTTCAACATCGGGCGCAACCCCTCCTTCCTGGCCGGAAGGATGAATACCGGAAATTGTACCGTTGCTTACCCATATATCGGCGATCTGGTCAATTTTCCCGGGGTCGAGGACCCTGCCCCCCTTAATCAGAATCCGCATTGCGTATACCTCCAGCAAGCAGGTAAAAAACAGCCATCCGCAGCGCAACACCGTTTGTCACCTGTTCCAGAATGATAGAATGAGGCCCGTCAGCAGCTTCCGGGGCGATTTCAACCCCCCGGTTTATGGGGCCCGGATGCATGATCAGGGCATCGGGCTTTATGCGCCTGAGCCGCATGCGGTTCAATCCATAGCGCACGGCATATTCCCGTTCAGAAGGCATGAGAAAATTTTTCTGCCTTTCTTTCTGGATCCTGAGCATCATGATTACGTCGGCATCCTCGATCGCCTCATCCACGCTTTTTGCAACGGATGTGCCCAATTGTTCAATGCCTGCGGGTATCATCGTCGGCGGTCCAGCAATGGTCACGCTTGCGCCCATCCGGTTGAAACCGACAATGTTGGATCTTGCCACACGGCTGTGCGCAATATCCCCGATGATTGCCACTTTCAGATTGGAGATATCCTTTTTGATTTCCCGTACGGTCATCATATCCAACAGCGCCTGTGTGGGATGGGCATGCATTCCGTCACCGGCATTGACCACGCCGACGGACAAATGTTTGGCCAGTAGATGGGGCGCGCCGGCGGACGAGTGGCGCATAACAAAAATATCCGGCCGCATGGCCTCGATATTCCTGGCTGTATCAATGAGGGTCTCCCCTTTTATGATACTGCTGGAAGACGCGGCGATGGAAATAGAATCCGCCGACAATCGTTTTGCGGCGATATCAAAAGAAATACGCGTCCGGGTACTTGGTTCCATGAAAAACAGAACAATGGTTTTTCCCCGCAAAGTCGGCACTTTTTTTATGGATCGCTCCGAAATTTCCTTCAATCCGGAAGCCGTTTCCAGGATCATTACAATTTCATCCCTGGAAAGGGATTCCATGTCCAGCAAATCTTTTTTCGTCCATGTCATCGTCATCGCAAATACCGCCTAACGCAATATCTTGCCGAGCCTTGACCACCTGACTCCCGGCTGTTCACGGTCCCATGACCAGTAAATGATAAATGCCTCTCCCTTTACGGCTCTTGCTTCTACGAATCCCCAGAAACGGCTGTCGTAACTGTTGTCACGGTTATCCCCGAGTACAAAAAACTGATTTTCGGGAACTTTTACAGGGCTATAATTGTCCCTTTCATTTATTTCCCCGGGAATAATATGATCTTCCGTGTACATGGTGTATCCGTTTTCAACGGGCTCACCATTTACATAAACCTTCTTGTCCCGTATTTCAACGATATCCCCGGGTACACCGACGACACGCTTGATAAAATCCTTATCCGGCTCAACAGGGTACTCAAAAACGATAATATCGCCCCGCTCCGGCTTGCCTCCGGGAATCACCGTAATATCGCTGAAAGGCAGGCGGACCCCGTAGGTAAATTTATTTACCAGGATATGATCGCCTATCTGAAGTGTCGGCTTCATGGACCCGGAGGGAATCTTGAACGCCTGAACAATGAATGCCCGTATAAACAGTGCAAGCAAAATGGCAATCAAAACGGCTTCAAGATTTTCCCTGAACTTGCTTTTTTTCCGTTTTTCTATGTGTTCCTCAGGTTGCGTTTTAAGTTTTTTCACAGTTTACGGTATTTCCCCTGTTACAGCAGCAATGTGCCGCATCGTCATTGTTGCGGCAGCGAGCCGGTTATAGCCGTTGCGCGATTTCATCAAGTTTGCCGGTGATATTGTTTTGAATCCATGCCGCATCCCACCATTCATATGGATTGACAAAAACATTGCCGACAATGACCGAAAAATGGAGGTGGTCACCTACCGCAAGCCCGGTCATGCCTGTATTCCCGATAATATCCCCCTTGGAGACAAAATCATCTTTTTGAACATCGATGCCGCTCAGGTGGGAGTAAAGCGACATTAATCCGTAACCGTGGTCGATAACCACGGTGTTGCCGTAAATACCAACCCAGTCGCCAAAAACAACCCTGCCGGCGTTTGCCGCGGGAACCGGTGCATGCCTGAGGGAAGCGAGATCCACGCCGAGGTGAACACTCTGGCCGATCCCCTCTCCATTGTAAATATACGTCCGGTGATCTGCAAAGCCGGCCCTGCGCTGGGCTCTGGGAAGTGCGGTAAAACCGCCTTCCCAATAGAAGGTATTGGCTGAATCCTTGTAAAGCGATAAAAGTATTTCGCTATTCTTTTTGCGCAGATCCTGGTTTATGAACAAAAACTGATCAATTGGCGGTTCATCGACGGGAAAACCCGCCACCGACTGAAATTCCGGCAGGGCCTGACGCAGAAAATTGTCCGATATGTTTAAATTTTCAGAATCAAATACCCGGTTCTGGATGTAATAGTGAAGCCCGCTTTGTCCCTGGTTTCCGGCCTTGTCTTCGGCAAAAAGGGAAATGCTGGTTTCGGCTCCCTGCTCATGGCTCAACGCGATAAGTGCCAGGTATATGTCCTCGTCCTTATAATAACCGGAGTACCCCTGGAAAAATTCATCCCCGACGCGAACACCATGTTTTTCGCATGGCTCCGAAAGCCTGTAAATTACAACCCCTGAACCGCCCTGGCTGAGATTGTGCTGGCGGCTTAAAACCGTAATCCGGGGAGGTATCGAATCAATGACGATCTCTTTTTCCATGTACGTCAAATTCCCGGAGAATCGCTGGCGCCAAGACAGGTCCCATGCCGCAATCCGCAGGAGCGCTTCGCCTTCTTTCAATCCTTTTTCCCGGACATCGATGCTGAGTGTCAAATCAATCTCATGAACGCCGCTTTCACCCCCGGGCATGTTTTGTCCATATGTCCGGTTTGCAAGGGTGACCTCCCTGCCGTCTTGAACCAGCGAGGCAAACACTTTGCGAATGCCGCTTTTTTCATCATAAACGGTTACGGGGATTTCCATCCTGGCCGGTATATGCCCGGATTCAAAATCCATAACGATTCGGGGAGACTCCCCCTCCAGCTTGGTAACCAGAACCCATACAATTGCGGCAACGGCCAAAATTCCGACGGCGCCCAATAGAAAATATTTCAGATTCTTTCCACGTTCTTTACGTTTAAATCTCATTTTTCCCTTCATTCCCATGATAATAATTCCTTCACAGACGTGCCTTTTAGCAATTTGCTGCTATTTGAGCAAGGTCTTATTTTACCGTCTTGACTTTTGGGTACTTGCGGGGTAACACGGTGCATTGACCCGCGGCATCGCCAGTTCGATGCATTTTATACCGGAAAATCTGCTCCGCTTGCTCCGGAAACGGTGCAGATGACAACGTACATATCCAACGCAAATCCCGGTGCGAATAGTTCGGCCGTGAAGCAGTATACAATCAAAGATTGAGGCATTTTTGACCTGATAACAATTTCTTCCTTGGAGAAGTATGATGGACCCTGTTCACATCGGAGGATTTACCATTGGAGGGGGCTCCCCCTTTGTTCTTATTGCAGGCCCCTGCGTTATTGAAAATGAAACCAAGGCAATGGGCATTGCTTCGGCCTTAAAGGAGATCACTTCCGAATACGGCATCGGCTTTATATTCAAGGCATCCTATGACAAGGCGAACCGCACATCCATCGATTCTTTCAGGGGGCCGGGACTTTCAAAGGGCCTCGATATTCTCGCCCGCATTCGCTCCAGATTCGATGTTCCTGTCACATCGGATGTACACCGCATTTCGGAAGTCGATTCAGCAGCACAGGTACTGGACATGATTCAGGTGCCGGCTTTTTTGTGCCGCCAGACAGATCTTGTTGTCAAAATAGCAGAAACCGGAAAAGCGATCAATATTAAAAAGGGGCAATTCCTTGCGCCATGGGATATGGAAAATGTGGTGAATAAAGCCAGGAGCTCCGGCAACCAAAGAATCGTTCTTACGGAGCGGGGAACCATGTTCGGATACAACAACCTGGTCGTGGACATGAGAAGCATCGGCATCATGCAAAAAACAGGCTGCCCGGTTGTTTTCGATGCAACGCACAGTGTACAGCTTCCCGGCGGCGCGGGACATTCTTCCTCAGGTCAACGGGAATATGCGCCGATACTTGCCCGGGCAGCCATTGCCGCCGGAGCGGATGCTGTTTTTCTGGAAGTGTATCCTGATCCGGACAAGGCGCTCTGCGACGGGCCCAATGCCATGGCGTTAAAAGATATCGACAGGCTTATAAAGGATCTGTCGGCAATCCGGAATGCGTTGAAAGAAAATGAGGGATAAGCCGCCGAATCTGATATAGTCTCGTAAGAACCCATCTCAACATTCGGATAATCGAATAAAGATGCACCCGTAAAAACTCGTGATCAGACGGCTTTGAATCACGCCATGGCGTGACAAGATCAAGGCGCGTGCAATTTTGGATAATTGAGCGTACTTAACCGTACGTGAGATTCTTCAAAAATTGTGCGCAACGCAGATATTGGACTTTTTGCGAAGTCGTCAATAAACATTTCAAAACCTGCCTGGATGTATTATATTTAAGCTATGACAAACATGGCACTTGCAAAAATCAAGCTTCTGCTGATGGACGTGGATGGTGTGCTTACCGATGGCTCGATCACGTATACGGGCGGAAACATGCAGACCATGGTTTTCAACGTGAAAGACGGCCTGGGGTTGCGGATGCTTCAAAATGCAGGTGTCCTTGCAGGCGTTGTCACAGGGAGAAAATCAGAGGCATTGTCCCGCAGATTGCGCGAACTTGGGATTACGCTTTCCTTTGAAGGCGTTTCGGACAAGGGTGCACTTCTGGAAGAGATACTTCAAAAAACCGGCGTCACGGCAGATGAAACTGCTTTTATCGCCGACGATCTGCCCGACATAGCGATAATGAAAAAGGTGGGGATACCCATCGCAGTTGCTGATGCTGCTTTCGATGTCCGGTCATGCGCGGCAATCGTCACAACCCGGCCAGGCGGGAAAGGCGCCGTGCGTGAAATATGCGATGCCATCCTTCAGGCCAAAGGACTCTGGGCGGATGCATTAAAAAAGTGGGAATAACAAACAGGCAAAAACATCATGGGTACAGGCGCCTTAAGGCGGCACTGATACTGGTCATCATTATACTTGCGGGTATCGTTGCGGCGATTTTTACAAACTACCGGTATTCGATGCAACAGGCCGGCCAACCGGACCGCCCTGACGAAACCGATGCAACATTTTCCATCAGCCGGTTCGAACACACCGCAATGAAAGACGGGGAAAAAGAATGGACAGTAAAGGCGGATACGGCAAGGCTTTTTTCCGAAAACCGGAAAGCCCTCTTGACCAATGTCGAAACGGTCTTTTTCATGGAAGGCGGTGAACCCCTAAAGATGGAAGCCGACCATGGAGAGTTGGAACTGGCGTCCAAGAATATACGGGCCTGGGGAAATGTGGTTGTTTACCATCCGCAATACACGCTTACAACCGAAACCTTGAATTATACACACGACACCCGTATACTGTCTATTGACGCACCCCTTGAAATAACCGGCGAAAAAGTATTGTTTACGGCAGATTCGGCACGATACGAAATGGATACGAAAACAGCAACATTTGAAGGAAATATAGAAAGCTGGTTCCATGAAACCATTCTTCTGTAATGTCAAAATACGAATCATTGCTGCAGGATTTTGGATTTTGTTTTTATCTGTTTCCGCAGCATTTGTTCAAGAGGCGTTTCCCCAGAACCCTGAAACGGAAACGACCGGCCCGTCGGTTACCATTACTGCGGATCGTCTCGTTTCAAGACAGGCGGATCGATTGGTCGAGTTTTCCGGCAATGTCCAGGCAACCCAGGGGAATACCGTGATCGTCTCCGATATGCTTACGATTTATTTTTCAGAGGGAGAACGCTTGTCCGGAAGAGATAACGATACGGATTCCATAGAAAAACTCATCGCTGCCGGCAATGTTGTCATTGACCATGAGAACCGGCAGGCATTTTGCGAAAAAGCAATATACACCACATCTGACGGGCTTTTGGTTTTAAGCGGCGAGCGGGTCGTTGTAAAGGAAGAAGGCGGCTCTATTACCGGAAAAAAAGTTATCCTCAACCGGGATACCGGTGAAATTATCGTCACCGGAAAAAACGGAAGCCCTGTTGAAGCGGTTTTTGACACTGGAGACGAATCGGGAATGCGACTTCAATGACCCTTCTTTCGCTCAGAAAACTTGTAAAAATATATCAGAAAAAAAGGGTTGTTGACGGCGTTGACCTTGAGATAGAAAGCGGCGAGGTCGTGGGGCTTTTGGGGCCGAACGGGGCCGGGAAAACCACTTCCTTTTACATGACCGTCGGCATGATACGGCCGGACAGCGGCGGTGTTTTTCTCGACGATGACGAAATTACCGATGATCCGATGTATCTTCGCGCCAGGAAAGGGGTTGGATACCTCCCCCAGGAGGCTTCAATTTTCAAAAAACTGACCGTATGGGACAACCTGATGACCATTGTCGAGACCCTTCCGATTTCTAAACGGAAACAGGCGGAAAAGGCAGACGCCCTGCTCACGGAACTGGGCATTGAGCGTCTCAAAAACCAGAAAGCAGCCGTACTTTCGGGTGGAGAAAGAAGGAGACTCGAAATCAGCCGCACCCTTGCAACCGATCCTGCATTTATACTGCTCGATGAGCCGTTTGCCGGTATCGACCCCCTTGCGGTTATTGATATACAGAACATCATTTTTCATCTTGCCAAACGGGGCATCGGGGTGCTTATCTCGGATCACAATGTCAGAGAAACGCTTGGCGTTTGCAATAAGGCGTATATTTTAAACAAAGGTCAGGTGATCGAATCCGGCACGCCGGATAAAATCGCCGGGAGCCCGACGGCCCGTGAAATTTACCTTGGAAACCGGTTTACACTCTGAAAATGGCATTTGAACTCCAACAAAACCTGAAACTGCAGCAACAACTGGTAATGACGCCGCAACTCCAGATGGCGATCAAACTGCTGCAATTGTCCCGCCTGGAAATGGTGGAAATGGTCCGCCAGGAAATGGAAAACAACCCGACGCTGGAAGAATCCGAAAATATTGAGCCATCAGTAGAAATACAGCAGGAACCGACGGAACCGCCTGCCAACCAGGAAGTTTCCATTGACGAAAAGTTCGACGATCGCCTGGATTGGCAGCAATACATGGACGAATACAGCTCCACCGGCAAGGTCCATTATGAATCGGAAAGCAGGGAATCTCCCAATTATGAAGCATTTACCGCCAGCAAAACAACCCTGGCGGATCATCTTCGATGGCAATTGCTGATGATGCAGCCCTCCCCTGAAGAAGAAATGATCGGCAGCCTGATCATTGGAAATTTAAACAAGTTCGGCTATATTGAAGACTCACTGGATGAAATAGCGGCAAATGTAGGGACTGCTGAGGGAAAAGTTGAACAATTGCTGCTGCGGATGCAGGATTTTGATCCCCCGGGAATTTGTGCCAGGAACCTGAGCGAATCGCTTCTGATCCAGGCCCGACGGCTTGGCATCGACACGCCCCTGATGACGGAATTGATATGCAATCAAATGAAAAACCTTGAAAACAGACGATACGCCGTCATCGCCAAAGAGCTCAAAACCAGCGTCAATATCATTGTTGCCGCCGTCGAGGTCATCCGCACTTTAGATCCGCGACCCGCCGACCGGTATGGAGAAGACGAACAGGTTTACATACTTCCCGATGTATATGTGCAAAAGGACGGGGATGATTATATTGTTTATTTAAACGAGGATGATATTCCGCAGCTTCATATCAGCTCGTATTACAGGAATGCCGTAAAAAAAGGCGTAACGATCAACCGGGAGACCCGTTCCTATCTCAAGGACCGCCTGCGGTCCGCGGAATGGCTCATAAAAAGCATCCAACAACGCAAAAGAACCATATTCAATGTGATGACCAGCATCGTCAAATTTCAGCATGATTTTTTCGATCACGGCATTGCCCATTTGAAACCCATGGTGCTGCGGGATGTAGCGGAAGATATCAACATGCATGAATCCACCATCAGCCGCGTCACCACAAACAAGTATGCGCACACGCCACACGGTATTTTCGAGTTGAAATTTTTTTTTAACAGCTCCATTAACCGTTCCAACGGCGAAACCATAGCTTCGGCGTCTGTTCAGGAGGAGATCCGCAGGATCGTTTCATCGGAAAACCCCAAAAAACCATACAGCGATCAGAAAATCTCGGATCTGCTTGTTGATCGTTCGGGCATCCAGATCGCCAGGCGCACGATCGCCAAGTACAGGGATATGATGGGAATCCTTCCATCGAGCCAACGTAAACAATTATAAGGAGGCAGGGACCTATGCAAACCTCGGTAACGTTTAAAAACCTCGATCCCTCCGATCATCTGAGAGATTACGTGACTGGCAAACTCAACCGGCTGGACAAGCTGCTGGACAATCCCGCTGAGGCCCAGGTCGTTTTGAGTGTTGAAAAAATACGCCACCAAACGGAAATACGACTCAAGGGAGACCGGTTGAATATCGTGTGCCGTGA